>JAUQWT010000273.1 GCA_030835005.1 Ignavibacteria bacterium
TTAGTAGTTTTAAGAACACTACCATTACGTCCTCCAACATATCCTATGTTCAAATCTACAAAATAAATTGATGACCATGAAGAGCCCGTAATTGTTGTGGTATTCCAATTTATTCCGCCATTTGTGGTTTTATATATATTATTTGCATAAATAGCAAAACCAACGGAATTATTTACAAAGAAAATATCTTCAAAATAATTTGCATTTAATAATGTCCAGTTTAAGCCTCCATTGGTAGTTTTAATAATACCGTTACCTGCGGCTATAACAGTATTAGAATCAAACACATACACACATCTTAATATACCAGCATAATATCCACTACCAATCAAATTCATTACTCCTGAGTTGACTAAAAACCAATTTGTTCCTCCATTAATAGTTTTAACAACTGTTCCATTCCAGCCAACAGCATATCCAATATTTTGGTTGTAAAATTTAATTGACTCATAGTCATTTCCAGTCGGTTTTGGGTTCTGCCAGAACCAACCACTTTGCCCAAAGCAAACATGGACATAAACTAATCCAATAATTAACAAACAAATTCTTAGTTTTTCCATTTCCATTTAATTTTTTTACTTCATTAAAACCATTTTCTTTGTTTCTGAAAAATCATCCATAATTATCCTGTAAAAATATACTCCACTCGAAAAATAAGTGCCGTCCCAATCTGCTTCATACGTGCCGGGTTTAAGTTGTTCGTTTACAAGTATTGTAACTTCCCTGCCGAGAAGATCGCAAATAACCAGTCTTGTGAAGGAAGCTTCTGGTACATCGAATTTTATTTTAGTTTGCGGGTTGAACGGGTTTGGGTAGTTTTGCGATAATGAAAACTCATTGGGAATTATTGCGGATACAGGTTGATTTCCAAGTACGCCGTTATAAACTGAAATTCCGCCGTCTATTCTGGCTGCCCAAAGTTTATTACCGCCGGTTCTGCCTTTTGTAATGTGGTTATACCCCGAATTTGTGGGTGCAGTATATTGGACTATCCAAGTATCTCCATCATTGGTTGTGTAATAAATTTTATTTGAAAGAAACCTGACATACCACCAGTTATTGCCAACTCCGGTAATGCCTTTGATTATTTCCGGGCCTGAACTGTTAGGAGTAATTGTCCAGTTCATACCGCTTGATTCGGTTCTGATAATATTCCTGTCAGCGCTTGAGTAACCGTGATTTGGGTCTTCAAACCAAATTGCAGAAGGGTATGCGTATCCGGTCCAGGTCACATCCTGCAATACCCAGTTAGTTCCATTATCAGAAGAATAGTATATGCCCCTTTGTCTTGCGCCAAACCATATCCGGTTACCTGAGTAAAAGATGCTGTTCTCAAAGCTCCATACTGCTGGGTCAATTTCTGGTATATACAGGCCGGTAGAATCCCAGTTATTACCGGCATTGGTTGTTCTCCATAAAGACCATCTGCCTCCAACCGGCCAGCCAACCATAAATCCTTCATTATTCGGCTTTATCCATATTCCCGAAATGTATGCGTCATCTCCCTGTGTGAAAACAAGTGTCCAGTTTATCCCGGCGTTTGTTGTTTTATATACGTAGGCATGTATCACAGGGTACCCGTCATAGCAGGAAACAATAGCGGTATTTGCATCAATAGCAAAAATACAGGGCTGAAATCCGTTTGGCTCCGGAATACTTGCTCCAACATTTTCCCATACCGCGCCGCCATTGGTAGTACGAAGGACATTATTAAACGATGTGGACGCCCATACAATATTATCATCAACGGCAGATAGAGAAAATATTGTAAAACCGATTCCTGAATTTTGCTCTGACCACTGTGCAAAAAGTGAAACTGAACCGATTATTAATATTACTGCAAGTTTTTTCATTTTACTTCATCAAAACTATTTTCTTTGTTTCGACGAAATCCAATAATTATCTCAATTCAAACAAGCTCTTTTTCAAACATCTTGTTCAGCTCTTTGGGGTAAGTTTTTAAGTTATACCCGTAATTAAGCTGCTCTTCCAGCCTGCATGAATAAACAAGTTTGCCGTTCCATACTGTCATATCGGGGCAGCCGTCGCACATGCTTTGGCGGCCGTCTTCAAGGAAATCAACCGGCTGAATAACCATTATTGACTGCTGATAAAGTCTGCGGAAAATGTTTATCGGATTGCGGAAGAACCTCCAAAAGGTTTTGCGCAGCTTTTTATCAAATAAAGATAACAGCAGCATGCTCTTGCCTTTTTTGTTCAGTTTAGGCGCAACGTATGAAAGATAACGGTTTGTAAACATATGGTGAACGCTTTGGATGATCTCCATCGTTTTACTTCCTACATACCCGTATGTTTTACCCTTTACTCCAAGTCTGCCGCTTAAGAGCCACTTGAATGAATCAGCTTTTTCAGAGCCGTTAAGGTATGCGCATGGATCAAAATCCGGATAAGCACTCCTGAAGATTTCAATGATTTCCTCAGCTTTAATATCAGCGCGCTCCGGCATATCTTCGTTGTAAACAAGTTTGCTCATATCAATTTTTTTCGGTCCAAGGTAGAAGTCCACTTTATCATTTTCAACAGCTCTATAAAGTATGAATACCATTACATGTACTATATCAATATTTTTCTCAGCCCACTTAAGCATTTCGGGGACATGTTTCATGGTATCCTCATACACGGTTGAATTGAATGAACATGATATACCGCCTTCATCTGCCAGCATTCTTGCATAGCGGTAACGGAGTTCATTCAGCTCAATTTCATTTGCAGTCTTCCATCCCGGGCGGTTCTGCCGGCTATCAATATGGAAAGTAAATCCAAACACACCGGCTTCCTTGAGATCATGCAGAAGTTCTTTCGTTAGTGCTATTCCGTTTGTGTTAACTATCGGCTTCGAGCCGCTTTCTTTTACAAGCCTCACGATATCACAAATATTTGGATGCAGAAGCGGCTCGCCGCCTGCAATAGAAACTGAATCACTTCTTCTGTAATGATTGAAAACCTTGAGTTCTTCTTTTATTTCATCCAGGGATTTATGGCTGTTCACTTCGTTTTTTCTATAGCAACCCTGGCATGCAAGGTTACATTTAGAAGTCGGTTCAAGCCATGAAATAATGTTATCAGAAAGGTTCCATGGCAGTCGGTAATAATCCAAATGATTAAGTTTGATCATGGGTAATTTGCTTTCGAAATTTCAGAATTAATTCAACAAATATAATTAATTCGAGCATTTTAGAATATGATAAATGTCTGTAAACACAAGAGATATTCGTCATCAAAAATTATGACAAAAAAGAAAGGGCATTCACTGAGTGAATGCCCCCAGCGAAACTAATCAGATTTGAAACTATAGCGGAATATTGCCGTGCTTTTTCTTCGGGTTAGATTGATCTTTAGTCTGAAGCATTCTGAGCGCTTTGATAAGCTTGATCCTTGTTTCAGACGGCTCGATTACATCATCAATGTATCCGCGTGAAGCTGCTGCATACGGATTGGCAAACTTCACCCTAAATTCTTCGATCTTATCGGCAAGCGCAACCCGTGGATCCTTGGCGCTTTCTATTTCTTTCTTAAAGATGATTTCTGCTGCGCCGTTGGGTCCCATTACAGCAATTTCAGCGCCCGGCCATGCAACGTTATAATCAGCGCGGATGTGCTTGCTGTTCATCACATCATATGCGCCGCCGTAAGCTTTGCGTGTAATAACGGTAAGCTTGGGGACTGTAGCCTCAGCAAAAGCGTAAAGAAGCTTTGCACCCTGTTTAATGATGCCGCGCCACTCCTGGAATGTACCCGGCATGAATCCGGGAACATCCTCAAATACAACAAGTGGAATATTAAAGGCATCACAGAATCTTACGAACCTTGCGCCTTTAACGGATGAGTCAATATCCAATACTCCGGCCATTTTACTTGGCTGGTTAGCAACCACGCCTACTGATATTCCGTCAAGACGGGCAAACCCTGTAATAATGTTAGGGGCAAAATACTCATGGACTTCAAAGAAGCTGGAGATCATATCCGGGTTACCATTCGACCTTCCGTTTTCTTTTTCAGCTTTTGGCTTCTTATCAGTTTTTGGTTTCTTCTCAACATCTTCTATTTCAGTATTAACCGGCGG
>JAUQWT010000274.1 GCA_030835005.1 Ignavibacteria bacterium
TGTCGCCCGCAAAAAAAACTAAATACAACAATGCTGCAGATAGAATACCTACCAAAATGAATTTTGGTTCAAAAAAGTATAGCCTGTGGTTTATTGCTTCGCCATTCCGATGATTAAAGTACAGCCCAAGCCCCGCAAGCAGTGATGCGGCGATTGTCATCTCTATCCAGAAATTGAAATTCTTCAGTACGAACATTTCCAGCCACAATCCGGCCGCTAAAACAACCAGAAAGACCAGCGGCCTCATTCTTTTTGACATAGATAATAAACCTAAGTTTTTAAGTGATTTGATAAATTTTTAACCTGCTCTAATCAGGTTAACTGATTCTTTATAGTTCATCGCGAAATGATCTCTGATGACTGCGTTACCCTTTTCCCTTAATTGCGGATCCGCCTCAACAAGCCCGAAGGCCGATTCCCTTGCTTTTTCGATCAAATCCATATCTTTTGCAAGGTCTGCGGCTGTGAATTTCAGCTCACCTGATTGCCGGGTTCCAAAAAATTCACCCGGACCGCGAAGCTGCATATCTGTTTCGGCAATTACAAATCCATCTGTGGATTCAACAAGTACATTGAGCCTTTTTGCGGATAGTTCACTAAGTTTATCTGCCATCAAGATGCAGTATGATTGCCGGGCACCTCTGCCAACCCTGCCCCTTAGCTGATGCAGCTGTGATAATCCGAATCTTTGCGCTTCTTCTATGAGCATAATTGATGCATTTGGAATATCTATTCCCACTTCAATTATAGTTGTAGAAACAAGTATATCTAGTTTGCCGTTCTTGAATAATTCTACAGTTTCATCTATTTCATTCCAGGGCATTCTGCCATGTATTAACCCAACTTTCAGGTCATGAAAAATCTCTTTGCTCAAAATTTCATAATGCAATACTGCTGATTTCAAATCAAGCTTTTCTGATTCATCAATTATCGGGTAAACAATATAAGCCTGCCTTCCTTTGGCGACTTCTTCCCTGATGAATTCATAAACTTTAAGCCTGTGGTCTTCACTTCTTAATGCTGTTTTGATCGATTTTCTGTTTTTTGGAAGTTCGTCTATGACCGAAACATCAAGATCTCCGTAAACTGTCAATGAAAGTGTCCGCGGAATAGGGGTTGCTGTCATCACAAGTACATCGGGATTCAGCCCTTTTGCTCTTAAGCGTGCACGCTGCATTACACCGAATTTATGCTGCTCATCAATAACCACAAATCCGAGTGAATTGAACTCTACATTGTCCTGAATTAAAGCGTGAGTTCCTACAACAACATTGGTTTTTCCGCTTTTGATATCTGCGAGGATACTTTCCCTTAATTTTTTCTTTTGGCCTCCGGTTAGGATATCTATTTTTATCCTCAACTTTTCGAGATAATTTCCAAGTGTCTTCATATGCTGCTCTGCAAGTATTTCTGTAGGTGCCATAAACGCACACTGGTAGCCATTTTCAATTGCAATAAGCATACAAAAGACAGCAACAATTGTCTTACCGCTTCCAACATCACCCTGCAGAAGCCTGTTCATCGGCTTTTTTGATCGCATATCATTGCGGATCTCTTTGATAACTCTTTTTTGCGCCCCTGTTAATTCAAATCCCAGAAGCTGGTTGAACATTGTTCCGAAATTTTCACCAACTTTTGTAAATGAAATTCCGCTTTCTTCATCGCATGATAATCTTCGCTTTAATGCCATTACCAGCTGCAAGTAAAATAATTCTTCGAATGCAAGAGTTTGGCGCGCTTGCTCTATCTCTTCATTTGAGTGCGGATAGTGAGTTCTTAAGACTGCCAGACGATGTTCCATTAAATTGTTTTCGGCGATAATTCTACCGCTCAACAATTCTCTCAACTCACCGGAGTAATTCTTTAGCGCATTGAATATTATCTTTGTTAGGTTTAGCGGTTTAATCCATGTTTTCTTCAGTTCACCCGATAAAATATATACAGGTATCAACGGGTATTTGAGAAGGTCTTCATCACCGGGTTCGAATTTTTTGTGGTCACGAAGATCAAACTGGATATTACTATCAAATGGCTTTTTCGAAACTTTTCCCCAGAAAAGATACTTATCACCTTCTTTGAATTGCTTATCCCTGTAATATGTATTTCCCCACACCAGACAATCAATACTGGCTGAGCCATCATATACAGCAATTTTAGTAGGGTGATTTGGCCACCTGGGTATATACTTCTCAATTATTTCACCAGATATCAATACATTTTTATCAATGTGACCTGCAAGGCTTCGTATTTTAGAATTTACAAGATAGTCTCTTGGATAAACCGAAAACAGATCATCTGCATACTTCAGCCCAAGCTTTTCAAAAGCCTCTGCTCGTTTGGGACCCACCCCTTTAATATATGCTATTTCCGCTCTTTTACTCTTATGCAAGTGTATGAACTTTGTGCAAATATAACTTAAAACGGATAAATTTATAATATATTAATTTGCTTTAATTTTCTATAAATTTGAGAATTATGATCGTACTGCTGCTCTATTTATTAATTATATGAAAACAAATAACTTTGCATTAATCGGGGCTGGCGGATATATCGCTCCGAAGCACCTGAAGGCAATAAAAGATAATAATCAAAACCTGCTTGCAATATTAGACCCAAACGATTCAGTTGGTATTATTGACAGCTATTTCCCTGAGGCTTCTTTTTTTATTGAGTACGAGAGATTTGACAGACACTGTGAAAAGCTCAGACGCGAGGGCGATGAAAAACGAATACATTATGTCAGCATATGTTCGCCAAACTATCTTCATGATGCACATATCAGGTTTGCATTAAGAGCAGATGCTCATGCAATATGCGAAAAACCGCTTGTGTTAAATCCATGGAATGCAGATGCGCTTAAATCACTTGAAGCAGAAACCGGCAAAAGAGTCTATTCTATTCTTCAGTTAAGACATCACCCTTCAATTATTGAATTGAAGAATAAGATTGATAGAGCGAAGAAAAAAGAGAAACATGATATTGTACTGACTTACATTACTCCAAGGGGGAAATGGTATCATTATTCCTGGAAAGGCGATAAAGTTAAGTCCGGAGGGATTGCAACAAATATCGGAATTCATTTTTTTGATATGCTGACATGGATTTTCGGTGAGGCAAAACAAAGCACACTGCATTATTACAGCAATGATAAAGCCGCCGGGCTGATCGAACTGGAAAGTGCCAATGTTCAATGGTTTCTTTCACTTGATAATAAAGACCTGAATTCCGGCAACACCACATTCCGTTCCATCACTATTGATGGCGAAGAAATTGAGTTTTCCGAAGGATTCAAAGACCTGCATTCTTTGAGCTATAAAGAAATACTTGAAGGGAGAGGTTTCGGGATAGATGAAGCAAAACCATCAATTCTTGCCGTGCACGAGATCAGAATCTCTAAACCTATAGGCTTAAAAGGAGACTATCATCCTTTCCTAAAAAAAATAAAATAGTCATTTGCGGCATTTGTATTTTCCCATAGGTTCTAACTCTTCTGCTTTACCAAGCAGCCATTTATTGACCGGATTTTCTTTAGTTGCTGAATAACTTGTTTACATCTCTTGACGGTGAAAATCGTTTTCCCATGTTTTATACACTAATAATCCTCTTAAAACTCTCCTAATAAATTACTAATTTCGCGTTAATCTCTCTCAATCTACTAATTAATAATTTATTGGGATCTTAATGCAGAATACTCAAATCAATAATTCAATTGTCAGGGAAATCCCTTTAAGAGATTTCTTCAAAAACCCCGAAAAAACAGGATATACAGTATCACCGGATGGCAGGTATTATGCTTTCCTGGCCCCGCACAATGAAAGATTAAATGTTTTTGTTCAGGAAATAGGGAAAAAAGATCATATTAAGGTGACAAGTGTTACAGATAGAGACATCAGCCACTATTTTTGGGGAAACGAGAACATAATTCTTTATCTTAAAGACAAAAATGGGGACGAGAACTTTCATTTGTTTTCTGTGGAAAAAGACGGGAAGAATGAAAAAGAAGTTACTCCTTTTGATAATGTTAGATGCAATATAGTAGATGAACTATTCGATTCTAAAACTGATATTCTGATCGAGTTAAACAAAAGGAATCCTGAGGTCTATGATGTCTACAGGCTTAATGTAGTCTCTGGTGAGCTGACAATGATTGCCGAAAATCCCGGAAATGTTGGAGGGTGGTTAAATGACCATGACGGAACGATCAGGATCGCCATAACCTCAGATGGAGTTAATAGAAGTATTTTATACAGGGATAGTGAAAAAGAAGAATTCAGAACAATAGTAACTACAGATTTCAGAGAGCAGCTTCAGCCCCTGTTTTTCACATTCGATAATAAACAGGTATATGCACTTTCAAATCTTGGAAGAGACAAATCAGCAATCATTAAATATGATATTGGCTCGGGAAAAGAAGTTGAATTGCTTTATGAACGGCCGGATGTTGATGTGAGCAATCTTAGTTATTCCAGAAAAAGAAAAACACTCACTCAAATCAGTTACCACACATGGAAGCTCGAAAGAGAATTTCTTGATGAAGATACAAAGAACCTGTATTCAAGGCTTGAAAAAGAACTTGCCGGGTATGAAACTGCGATAGTAAGTAAAGATGATGATGAACTTAAATTTATTATCAGGACATACAGTGACCGTTCGCTGGGCTCTTATTATTTATATGATAAGGCCTCAGACATACTTTCAAAATTATCGGATGTGAGCCCATGGATAGATGAAAATGAAATGGCTGAATCGAGACCCGTGAGAGTAACTTCCCGGGATGGTTTAGTAATACAGGGGTATTTGACATTGCCATTGGGCAAGGAAGCAAAAGATCTGCCGGCAATTATAAATCCACATGGAGGCCCCTGGGTTAGAGATACATGGGGGTATAATCCTGAGGTTCAATTCCTTGCCAACAGGGGGTATGCCGTGCTGCAGCTTAATTACAGGGGATCTACCGGTTATGGCAGAAAGTTCTGGGAGGCATCTTTCAAACAGTGGGGTAAAACTATGCAGGACGATTTGACTGATGGTGTTAACTGGCTGATTGATCAAGGCCTAGCAGATGCTAAGAGAGTTTGCATTTATGGCGGAAGTTACGGCGGCTACGCAGTGCTTGCCGGGCTTGCATTCACTCCCGATGTATATGCAGCAGGTGTTGATTATGTGGGAGTATCAAACCTTTTTACTTTTCTTGAATCAATCCCTGCCTATTGGAAGCCATACCTTGAAACACTCTATGAAATGGTAGGTCATCCGGAAAAAGATAAAGAACTTTTAACGGAAACCTCTCCTGTATTCCATGCAGATAAGATCAAGTCCCCTTTGTTTATTGCACAGGGAAGGATGGACCCCAGGGTAAATGTAAACGAATCTGACCAAATGGTTGAAGCGCTAAAGAAGCGCGGAATTGATGTGCCGTATATGGTTAAAGATAATGAAGGCCATGGTTTCCATAATGAAGAGAACAGATTTGATTTTTACGAAGCAATGGAGAAGTTTCTGGCTAAATATTTGCTTGTGAAAAAGGGATAGTCAGCTGCGATAGTTTTATTAGAAAGCAGGGAATTCCAACTGATGCGTGAAGAAGTTAAATACCCCGCTGCATTTTCTCCGTACATTCTGTTTTATTCCTGTTTCTAAAACTGCAAATTCAATATCTTTACGGCATATTATGAACAATTTCCTCATATACAGATCGTCGGCAGGTTCAGGTAAAACCTATACCTTGGTTAAGGAATACCTGAAGCTGGTACTTAATGACCCGGAGAACTTTAAGAGCACTTTGGCTGTAACCTTTACTAATAAGGCTGCCGCTGAAATGAAGTCACGAATAATCAGCGCCCTTATTGAGCTATCCCACGGAGAAAATGAAAGCCTGAAACAGCTTCTTATAGCAGAAGGTGTTAAAGCAGACATTGGATCATCATCTGCTGTTGTACTTAAGAACATTCTGCATAAATATTCTTACTTTTCAGTTTCAACTATAGATAGTTTCTTCCATAAAGTTATCAGGTCGTTTGCTAAAGAGCTTAAGCTGCAGCTTGGGTATAATATTGAGCTTAACCAAAATGATGTTCTGGATAAGATCACCGATAGACTATTGGATGACGCCGGGATTGATGAAGAACTTACCGGATTTCTTGAAAATTACATTTATTACAGCATTGAAGATGAAAAGGGATGGAAGATAGATCTAAGGATCAAAGAGCTTGCGAAGGAAATATTCACTGAGCGTTATATGATAAGAGCAGGCAAAGGTAATGACCTGCTTGAAAGCCGGACGAAACTGAAAGAATTTATTGGGATATTATTTGCTATTAAAAATGAGTTTGAAAGCAGAATGAAACTTATAGCAGCAGATTCTGCGAAGATCCTTGATCATTTCGGGTTAACTATAGATGATTTTCCCTTCAAGAAGAGTGGTTTTATGAACTACCTGCTTAACAGAATTACAAAAGATGATTACGACCCGAAATCAAGAGCAAGGGAGGCTGCTGGTGATATTAAGAAATGCTATGGCAAAAACACAAATCCCAAAGTCAAACAGGCTGCCGAGGGCGGATTGTTTGATCTTCTTTCCTCAGCGGTAGAAAATTATGATAAGAATTTTGTTAAGTATAATACTGCTATTCAACTAATAAGAACGATCTATATAACAGGAATTTTTAAGGATCTAATCGACAAGTTGAAAAAATACAGGGATGATAACAATGTTTTGATGATCTCGGATATCAATAATATTTTGCTGAATGTAATTTCCGGCCAAAGCAGTCCTTTTGTTTTCGAAAAGATCGGCAGTTACTACAGGAATTTCTTAATTGATGAATTCCAGGATACATCTACATTTCAATGGCAGAATTTCCTCCCCCTGATCGAAAATTCCCTGAGTGAGAATAATTCATCGCTCATCGTTGGTGATGTTAAGCAATCAATTTACCGCTGGCGTAACGGCAATATGAAACTGCTGCTTGAAGATGCGAAAAATGATCTTGCAGGGTTCCTTCCTTTAATAAAGGAAGAAAGCCTGAATGTGAATTACAGAAGTAAGAAAAGAATAGTAGATTTCAATAACGCCTTTTTCAAAACAGCTTCCGGGATTTGCGCAAATAATTCTCCCGAAGGTTTCGGTGAAGTAATAACAAAAGCATATGCAGATACATCTCAGAAGTCGCGGGACATATCTGATGACGGCTATGTAAATATCAGATTTTATGTGAATGACCGGGATAGCGGGGTCACCTCACGAGAACTTGCCGGCGAGAACATGTTACTTCAGATGAAATCATTACTCGATGCCGGTTACATGCAGAAGGATATCATGGTGCTTGTAAGAGGTAATCAAGATGCATTAGAAGCCGCACAATTGCTTATCTATGCCGGTTTGAAAGTGATTTCAAGTGATTCGTTATTGTTAACAAACTCTCCAAAAGTCAGGCTGTTATTAAATCTATTCAAATATATTGTTGATAATAACAATTTCATTGCTAGAACTGAGATATTGTATAATTACCTGATCTACTTTAAGAATTCAGATGTAAAGTTAAATGATATCTTTACTGATCACTTTAAGGGAAAAGGCAACGCTAGAACTTTGTTCAAAGAATTACTGCCGGTCGGTTTTTTTGAAAATGGCAATGGTAGTGAAGTGAACTTGAAGCTTTCGGGTCTTGGGTTGTACGATCTCGCCGAAGAGCTGATAATGATCTTTTCTATTGGTGGTAGCGCAGATACTTACCTGCTCAGATTCCTTGATGTGCTTAAAAAGTATTCAGCCGAAAATAACAGTGATGTGTATGGATTTGTAAAGTGGTGGGAAGAGAATAAGTCAGATAATACCATTGTAGTGCCGGAAGAGGAAGATGCTATCAGATTAATGACTATCCATAAAGCTAAGGGGCTCCAGTCGCCCGTGGTATTCATCCCTTATGCAAACTGGGATTTTGGCTTCAGGCCCGGCAAAAGCCTGATTTGGGTGTCGTCTGATAAAGCTCCTTTTGAGAGATCTCCAGCTTACTTTGTAAAAGCATCTTCTGCACTTGAAAATTCATATTTTGCAGAAGATTACAATGAAGAAAAAACGTTAACATGTCTTGATAACCTGAACCTAATGTATGTAGCCTTCACAAGGGCTGAAGAGAAATTGTTTATAAGTGTTCCCCGGAAAGGTTCAAACACTTTTGGCTCCGTTAATGTTATTGAGGATTCAATTAAGAATAATCCGGAACTAGCCCTGGGATTTAATGCACAAAATTTTGAATATGAATCCGGCTTGAACAACAAATCTGAACAGAAGACTGATGAATCAAAAGAATATATGCCATACATAATGTATGGACTGGTTTCAGGAAATATCTTTGAGAAAATAATAGTAAAGCCGGAATTTGAACATTTTGTTCCTGAAAATAAGACAGATATTACGCAGCTAAAGAACCGGGGAATAATCATACACAAAGCATTATCATTGATAAATAATGCATCGGAAGAAGAGATAAGACGAGCCATTAATAAATTGATCATTTCAGGACTTATAACAATTGAACAAAAAGATAATCTCCTCGAAGAGCTGAAGAAAATATTCTCAATAAGAAAGGTTAAGAATTGGTTTAATCCTGAGTTTACTATCATGAACGAAAGAGATATTATCCTGCCGGGCGGTAATATTTACAGGCCGGATAAAGTAATTATTGATGAGGATAAAGCAATTGTAGTGGATTTTAAAACCGGAAGCAGGAAAAACGAACACACAGATCAAGTCAAGATGTACGGCAAAATACTGGCAGATATGGGATATAAAGAAATTGAGATGAGTCTTTTTTACATAAATGATCTTAAGATTGAAACCGTTAAATAAAGAAAAGGGTGGAAATACATCTAATTGAAACCGTTTTTAAAAATATTAGCTGAAGAGCTTCATAAATCTTACGGAAAAGAAATCTCCGGGATACAAATTGTATTCCCTTCAAGAAGAGCAGGCCTGTACTTTAAGAAGTACCTTTCGGAAGAGATAGGCGTACCATTATGGTCTCCCGTAACTTGCGGCATCAGCGAATTCATAAAGGAAAATTCTGAGCTGCTGATAGCAGATGAACTGACGCTGATATTTGAACTCTATGAAGTTTACAGGGAATATGCTGAGGAAGTTACTTTTGATAAGTTCTATCCATGGGGTGAGCTTATCCTTCGTGATTTCGATGAGATAGACAAAAATCTTGCAGAAGCAGATTATCTGTTTAGAATATTACGTGAGCACAAGAAAGTTGAAGCGGATTTTGAGCTGAGCGTATCAGATATTGATGAGTTCTACCGTTTCTGGAACAGCTTCTCAGATAAGGATGTGACGGGCCTGCAGAATGAATTCATAAAGACATGGGAAATACTTGGCAAGGTTTATCATATGTTCCGCAATTCTTTACAGGAAAAAAATATTTGCTACGAGGGAATGGCATACAGAAAGCTTTTTGAAGCTGTAAAAACCAAAAAGTTCGTAACATCGTATAGCAGGATCATTTTTGCAGGTTTTAACCAGTTAAACAAGTGTGAAGAAGAGATAGTAAAAGAACTTCTTAAGCAGGGACTTTCTGAAGTATTCTGGGATGCTGATAATTATTACATAGAAGATAAGAAGCAGGAAGCAGGGAAATTCATTCGTGAAAATTTAATAAATCTGAATGATGATAAGCCAAAGTGGATAACAAATACTCTATCAACAGGGAAACTGAATATAAATATCATTGGTGCGCCATTTGATGTCTCACAGGCAAAGGTTCTCGGAAGCGAGCTTGAAAAGCTAGCAGGCAGCGATTCTATCAAAACCGCAATTGTTCTGCCGGATGACAGCCTGCTGATGCCTGTGTTGAGATCCATCCCTGAAAATATTGAGGCTATTAACATAACAATGGGCTATTCCTTTAAGAATTCACTGCTATTTAGTCTGCTTCAGTCACTCAAAGATCTGAATTTAAACAGCAGGGGAGAAGGAGTATCAAAAGAATTTTATCATAAGGATATTATCAGCGTGCTTTTGCATCCATACATACGAGAAATGGCTCCGGGTATAATTAGCGAAACAGTAGATTCTATAAACAAAAGAAATATTATTTATGCATCAGCAAAGTATCTAAAAAGCTTGTTCAAAGGACCGCCTGATATTATCGGTCATATATTTGCGGCTGCAGATACTGCAATAGAATCGTATGATTATATAAGGAATTTGATCGTGAAGTTATCCGGAGAAATTTCCAAAAGCAGCCATGCAAATGTTTATGAAAATGAATTTATTAACAAGATATTTACTGAGCTTAACAGGATAAAAGATATTCTGGATAAGTATACGCCTGAGGTCGGCCGAGATACGTTCTGGAACATACTCATGGAACATTCTTTAAAGCTGAAAATCCCATTTTCCGGGGAACCGCTTGAGGGGATACAGATAATGGGAATGCTTGAAACCAGATCTTTGGATTTTGATAATGTTTTTGTTTTATCTGTAAATGAGGGAATACTTCCGCGGGAAATGAATGCAAGCTCCTTTATTCCTTTTGCACTGAAAAGAGCATTCAAATTGCCGGTAAGTGAGGATACTGAAGCTGATTACGCATATTACTTTTACAGGTTGATGCAAAAAGCATCAAACGTGACGCTTATCTACAACACTGAAACCGGAATTATCTCAGCAGGGGAGAAAAGCCGCTTTATTATGCAGGTAGAAAACGAACTTTCAGCAACTAACAAAAACCTAACGATCCAAAGCATGCTCTTAAGCGGCGATATTGAACTCCCCAAACGCAGAGAGATCACAATTGAAAAGACTGATGAGGTACTTGATCTTTTAAGAAGCGAGAAGCAATTTTCTGCTTCAACTTTGAGCCTGTACATAAACTGTCCGCTCCAATTCTATTTTAAGAAAGTAGCAAAGCTTAAGGAAGAAGAAGAAGTAGAAGAATACTTTTCCGCAGCGACATTTGGTGATCTGTTTCATCAGATTATGGATATTTTATACAGAGATAGTGTTGGTAAAGAAGTATCTCCTGACAAAGTGAAAAGTTTGATTGATAAGGTTAATACTGATTATGACGAATTTTGGAAGCAGGCTTGTTATGAATTGAAAGAATATTCTGAGTTTGCCAAACTGAAGCAGGGAAAGAATCTGCTTTATAAAGGTATAATCCAGAAATTGATAGCTAAGGTACTGGAAAACGATCTTTTGGAAACACCATTCAAGATTCTTGAGCTTGAAGCCAAAGCTGAAAGAAAGCTAGTGCTGAATATTGATGAAGATATCATCGAAGTGCCGTTATATGGAAGGCTTGACAGGATTGAAATGAAAGATAACATTACCAGGATAATTGATTACAAAACCGGAACTGTTGAAACAATAAATCAATCATCAAAAGTTTCTGATAGTGAACACATTGAAAGGATATTTGAGAATATTAAAATGAAGGAGAACTTTCAACAGCTCTTTTATGCTTCGCTGTTTCTTAACAGGCACAGCTCTTCAAAACTGGTGGTCGGAATATATCCGCTTAAGAAAATCTCAGAGGGTATTCACTGGTTTGAAAAGGAACCGATAAGCCCTGAAAAAAAGGAAATGTTTGAGGCAAAATTAGCAAGTTTACTTTCTAAAATATTTGACAGAGTAACTCCATTCGCTCAAACTCCCGATCTTGAACACTGCAAATACTGTCCCTATAAATCTATCTGTTACAGAGATTAACGCTGTTACATATGTAAACGTTTGTAAAAGTGTGTGTTTGGCTTAAACTATTTGGGATGTTTGTTTGTCCAAATATACAAGAGGCAGATAAATAACATTTCATAACTTTAATTCAACCAAATGAATACAACAAAAAATTTACGCATCGGATTCATAAACCTCAAAACCTTAAGTCTTCTGATTCTCCTTGTTGCAGTAATGTTTTCTGCGGGAAACTTGTATAGTCAGCAGGATGATAATAGCGGGAAAAAGCAGAAAAAAACTCCAGAAGAACGCGCTCAGAAAAGAGCAGACAGGATGAAGGAAAAACTATCACTCAGCGATGATCAGCACAAACAGATCTACGACATTTTACTTACACAGTCTAAGGAAAGGAAAGCTATTTGGGAATCGTCAAAGAATGATCAG
>JAUQWT010000275.1 GCA_030835005.1 Ignavibacteria bacterium
GACCGGCAAAATGGTGTATAAAGATGATTCAACAGAATATGATATTGCAGCTGTTAGCGATAATTTTATTTCAATAACCCCGCTTCATTTCGACTTGACGGATTACACTGCTTATGAAGAAATCAAAGAATGGAAAATAAAAATATAGCAATATGATAAGTGAAGTAGCTGTTCTCACTCACACAAGCAAAGTTTTAAAAGGTAATCCGCTTAAAGACCCTTATGTAAGAAATGTAATTGTTTATTTTCCTCCTTCTTATGCTGCTTCTTCCAAATATTATCCTGTCGTTTACCTGATAGCGGGATTTACCGGTTTTGGCGCAATGAATATGAATCTCTCAGCATTTTCCGAAAATATTCAGCAAAGGCTCGATAGGCTCATCAGGACTAAGAAGATCAAAGAAATGATCGTGGTAATGCCCGATTGCTTTACAAAATACGGTGGTTCGCAGTATGTTAATTCAGCAGCAACAGGACGATATGAAGATTACATGGTTAATGAGATTGTTCCGTTTATTGATAGCAAGCTCAGAACATTAAAGAAACCGGCTTCCCGCTGTATCATAGGTAAATCTTCGGGGGGATACGGAGCAATGTGGCTTGCAATGAGACATCCCGATGTTTTTGGGTTGATGGCAACACACTCAGGAGATTCTGCTTTCGAGTATTGTTACATGAAAGATTTTCCGCGTTTCATTACCGGTATTCAGAATTACGGAAGTGGGCATAAAGCAGTGTCAAATTTCATTAAGCAGCAGATCAATTACAGCCAGCCAAAACCAAATGATTTTCATAATATCATTAACATCATTGCCATGTCTGCATGTTATTCACCTAATCCCAAACGGAAAGAATATAATTTTGATATGCCATTCAACATAGAAACAGGTGAAATTATTCCCGAAATTTGGAGTAAATGGCTGAAGTTTGATCCCGTCAGGCTTGTTTCAAAATACAAAACAAACCTCAGGAAGCTTAAGATGATATATGTTGATTGCGGAACTAAAGACGAATTTAACCTTCAGGCCGGTGAAAGGATATACTGTGACAAACTCAGGAAGAACGGAATAAAATACATTCAGGAAGAATTTAATGCCGGTCATATGAGTGTCCAATACAGGTACGATGTAAGTTTTCCATACATTTCTAAATATATTGCATTTAAGTGATCCACTTTGCCAAGTTTCCTTTCATTTAGCATGAAGATTGAATTCCCTTATTGAAACCTTAAGACCTCCTTTACAGTCCAAATTAGCAAACTTAATCCAACTACATGAAAAAACTGTTTCTACTGTTGATTCTTGTAATCAGCAGTAATTTTCATGCCCTCAGTGTCACACAAAATTATAAACCAAATTCAGATCCATTTACAAACTATGATTATCTGTGGAATTACTTCGACCGGCATTACAGTCTATTTGATGCAAAGCAAATAAACTGGGACTCTCTTTACCCCGTTTACCGGAATATGATTACCGCCACAACAAATGATGAGCAGCTATTTGACATTATGAGCGGCCTTCTTTCAAATCTCAATGATAATCATGTAAATTTAAGATATGGAAATAATAAATTTAATGCGGGAATATTACAGCGCTTAGAAATGCAGGATTTCAGCCTCGATGTAATAAAGAATAAATATCTCAAAGAGTACAAAACGAAACTTAACAGAGATGAAGGCAGAAGCCTCTTACAATATGGCAGACTTGATGACTCAACCGGATATATCCATATAAGCGGATTTAATGGAGTGGACGAAATTACCAAAGCTATGGATGAGATACTTGAAGAATTTAAAAATATGAAACAGATTATTGTGGATGTTAGAAGTAACGGAGGCGGAGACGATAAAGTGGCAAACACTATTGCAAACAGGTTTGCAGCAGAAAAACGGCTTTTTATGACAACAAGAATACGGTATGGAATATCACACACGGATTTCAGTACTTTGAAATATTGGTACACTAAACCAGAAGGAAAGACTCAATTTTTAAAACCTGTTATCCTTCTGACGCATCGGCATAGTATAAGTGCAGCCGAGAATTTTACGCTTGCAATGAGAACATTGGATAACGTTACAATCCTGGGTGATACAACGTCCGGTGCGTTTTCAGACAGGGACACTGAAAATCTGCCGAATGGCTGGCAGTTTACAATCTCTTATAAACTATTTTCAGATCAGAACGGAATATGCTTTGAAGGTATAGGACTTGCACCCGACATTTCAAAACTAAACACAAAAGAAGATATCGCAAAAGAAAGAGATATGGTTCTTGAGTATGCAATAGGATACTTGAATATGGGAACATCCAATAGCAAAACTTACCACGCGACAGTTCCTTCAAAAGAATCAATTGCAGAAATTATACTTTCCTCTGGTAACAGCACAAATACAAATGATCTGATGAGTTCTCTGAAAACCAAACTGAGCGAGAATCCCGATAGATATTATCTGAATGATGATGAAATGCGCGAAGCTGCCTTTATGTTTATGTTTATGGGTAAACCCAGTGATGCAGCAGAGGTCCTGAAGTTTAACAATGAGATCAATACTAATTCCTTCTATTATTATTCTTTGGAGTATCTGCGCTTGTTGATCATAAATGATATAAAATCCGCCGAATTGGTATTTAATGAAGCGGTTCAAAGTAAGATTAGTGACTTTTTGATTAAAGAGGGCACAGTGAACAACATAGGCTATTTCTTCATGAATGCCGGTATGCTCGACAGAGCAATCGAAGTATTTAAAGCTGGCACGCTTACATTCCCGGATTCATTCAATGTATATGATAGTCTTGGTGAAGCATATATGAAATTAGGTAATAAAGAGCTTGCGAAAAAGAACTATGAGAAATCGCTTGAGCTTAATCCGGAAAACGAAAATGCAAGGACAATGCTTGAAAAACTGAAGTAAATTGTTTTTTTGGATTGACGAAAGAGTAGATTGGTCTGAACTTAAACAGGTTAATATCTGAAGACGTTTTAGAATCATCGTTTAACATTGAAAACTGAGAAATTATTCCGCAAATTTGTTGGCTTTCGTGAATACTTAATCATACTTCATCAGAAATAGTGGAATTCAAAGATCATTTTTCAACTCATGCAAAAGAGTATTCCAGGCACCGGCCAAAATACCCTGCCGAATTATTTGCTTTTCTTAGTTCGATCTGTTCAGCTCATAATACGGCCTGGGATTGTGCAACAGGCAGTGGTCAGGCAGCAATCGGACTGGAGCCATATTTTAAGGAAATAATTGCAACAGATGCAAGCGCTTCGCAGATTGAACACGCCCAATTACATCCGAAAATAAAGTATAGAACGGCACTTGCAGAGAATAGCGGATTAAGTGATGGGTCGGCAGATCTTATTACTGTTGCAACTGCCATACACTGGCTAAATACTTCCAGATTTTATCCGGAAGTAAGAAGAATCCTGAGACCAAACGGAGTAATTGCTGTTTGGCTTTATAAGGATAGTGAGATAAATGAAGAAATCGACACAATTGTAAGGAATTACTCTCAAAACATTATTGGCAAGTACTGGTCTGATGAAAACAAAAAGGCAGAGAATTTTGAGCATTCTATTAAATTTCCTTTTACAAAAATAGCGGCGCCATCTTTTGTTCTTACTGAAAACCGGACATTGAAGGATTATTTGAATTATCTTTACACATGGAGTGCCACGCAAAAGTACATTAAAGTTAAAGGAAAGAATCCATTAGAGTTGATTGCGGAAGATATTCTGAAGGCATGGAAAGATGAGAACATCAAAAGAGAAGTTAAATGGAAGTTATTAATGAAAGTGGGAAGAGTTTAACAGGCATCTTCAGCAATTCACTCATTCCAGCAAAAGATAGTATACAAGCGCTCCAAGTCCTAACTGAAATACCACAAGAGAAACTCCGCTCATAATATCATATTTCTTCTTCCTGTCAAGAGCGGTGATATCTCCGCTCATATCAAAATAATCCCTGTTTTGGGTAGCAAGATTCTTGAAGTAGAATGCTGATATTCCTGCACCTATTGATACTATCGACGAAATGACTACCGGGAACAATTTGCGCGGGCTCTCAAAATAAGGTTTTTTATCTTCCTTAACTGGGTTAATAAGTTTAGTGCCTGCAAGCGGAACAAGAGTATACGTTCGGTTAATTTTTTCAATACCTGTAATTATTTCGGAATAATCAGCATAACCTTTTATTGATAATCTTATCAGCAGATTTCCGGTTTTCAAAGAATCGTTCAGCATAAAAAACAGCGGAGTACTGCCGATGATTTCATTATTCAGATAAACCTCAGCATTCTGCGGATTTGAATTAATGTAATTGTAACCAATTCTCAATGAATCAGTATCTTGAGCATTCAATGCACAGGTGCAAATAATTGCAGCAAGGACAATCAATATTTTATTTTTTCTTTTCAACAATCTTATTTGTAAAACAATAAACAATTTCATCTGCAGCAACAAAAAGAAAATCTTTCCATATAACAGGCGCAGTTTTGACTTTGTTCTCAAGCTCAAAGCTCCATAACATTATACCCGTGTCAGCATCAAGAGAGTAAATAAATCCGTCATATGATGAGAAATATACATTACTTCCGGAGATGACGGGCGAGGAGACTATTGCCCCGTTTGTAGCGTACTTCCAGTTTATCGTCCCGTCTTCAGTCTTCAATGAGTAAATGTTGCCATCGATACATCCGAATATCGTGTTAGAATTCTGATATAAAGCTGATCCCGAAATTATCTTAGAGTGCATATTCTGCTTCCAAATGACAGATCCGCTATCAATGTTAAATGCACAGTAATTCGAATCATCCCCTCCAATAAAAACAAGATCATCCTTGATCATAGGTGTAGAATAAACAGGTCCGTTTGCTGATGATTCCCATTTCACAGCACCTGACTCTGTGTTAAGGCAATATATTTTCCCGTCATCATTCCCGAAAATGACATTGCTGCTCGATACTGCACAGGTTGAGTGTATTTGAGACTTTGAATTGTATTCCCAGTTCTTGAGTCCTGTGAAAACATCAACTTTATAGAGATTTCCGTTCAAACTGCCAAAATAGATGTATCCATCCTTTAAGATAGGGGAAGTCTGTATATCTCCATATTTTTTCCTCCAAGATATCTTACCTTCTGTCAGATTATATGAGGCCAGTGAATACTTTTTATCCCCTGCAAATGATACGATAACATCATTACCAAGTACTAAAGGAGCAGTGCTTGCATCTTTGCCAAGGAATTTAATATTACCGATCTTCCCGCCAGTAGCCACATCAAAGGTGAACATCTCACCCTGCAAAGCATTTACAAACACAACTGCATCTGTTGATGTTATTCCTGTCGGGCCTACACCTCCTTCAATATTATAATCCCACATCAAACTCAATGGTGGTTTTAAAGAGTATCCTGATATATTCTGTTGTAGACTAGAGCCTCCGGCCATAACCCAATCTTCAGGACTGACAATTATGCTTTTTTCTACAGTGATCCCTGAACACCCTGTAAAAATGCTTAGTATCAGAATCAATATATGGCTCTTATTCCGGTATTTCATGAAATCAAAATAACATTTGATATGATATAATTAAAGACAATAAACACATTGAAGAAGGGCGAATCGGGGCTGAAAAAAAACGATTCCGGGCTTCATATAACACCATGAAACCCGGAAACAATATTTTATTTTATCAAAATCATTTTTCTTGTATCAGTATAGCTTCCAGCAGTAATCCTGTAAAAATATACTCCGCTTGGATAGTTTGATGCATTCCAATCTGCTTCATACTTGCCGGCTTTCAGACTCTGATTTACAAGCACAGCCGACTGTTTGCCCAAAATATCAAATACTGTGATATTCACAATATCGTTAGCTGCAATGTTCGGAATATCGAACTTTATCTTAGTAACAGGGTTGAAAGGATTAGGATAATTATTATATAAGTTAAAGCTCGAAGGTATTTCAGAAGAAATGACCTGAATTCCTATTGTGCTTCTGACAAGAGTTATTATGTTTGAACCTGCTGATTGAATTGAATCAACTCCGTTATACGCCCACGTACGCCAAGTGCACCTGACCGAATCACCTGTTGTTCCCATAATACCTGCTAATGAATCGAGAGTGCTTTTTTTCACTCCGGCAACGGTATCCAATCCACCTGAATTACTTACAAAAACATAGTCAGAAGAGCTTCCAATCTTTCTGAGTTTCATTTTGTAATTCACGGTTGGATTTGCAGAGCTCTTCGTCCATGAAAAATTAAGCCTCGATGTATCGCTGCCCGAAACGGTTACTCTCGTAAAGGTCACCGGCGAAACCAGGCTGAATGAACTCATTGCTGCTCCCCTGACCCGTATGTAAGAGGTTCTTGTTAATGAATCACTTCCAAAAGTATTACTGATTCTAAGTTTTACTGTGTACAAGCCGGGAGTATTGTATGTAATCACCGGATTCTGGACTGTTGAACTTGTAGGAGTACCTCCAGTGAAAGTCCATTGCCAACCGGTTGGAATTCCAGCTGAAATATCAGAAAAGTGAACCTGATTGCCATATTCAATTGATACACTATCTGCTTTGAACAAGCAAAGAGGCATACCGCTAACGTTAACATGCCCGTTTGAAGTTTGTATAGGTAATCTGGGTCCTTCTATTGCAGCATTTATCCTCGTCAGCTGACCCTGTGTGAATAAATTCATACAGGCATCATCGGTATAATCCATATAATTCATGAACATAACTCCGGGAGCGCTTGGTGAACATGCATCTGTGGTTGGATAAGTTGGACAGCCATAAAACTCCAATGCCTGGTTTGGGGTATCACCAACAAGATCAGAGCCGCCGCATGAACCACCGTCATCTCCCCATATGTGATAAAGCCACAACCAATGTCCTACTTCATGAGTTGCTGTTCTTCCCTTATTAAAGGGAGCGGAAACTGCACCAACAGTACCAAAAAAGTTATAACCAATTACTACACCATCTAAAGCGGCACTGCCCCCGGGGAATGTTGCATACCCAAGCAGACTTCCCCCTAGGTTACATGTCCATAAATTCAAATACTTATCTCTATCCCAGGCGTCATGTCCGCCTTGAGAAGTAAATTTTACTGCACTGCTTTGACCAAACGATGCTATACTTGTTTGAGTTCTGGTTATTCCAAGGGTAGGATTGTTACTAGGATCTCTTCGTGCCATAGCAAATTGGATCTGGCAATCAGCTGCAACCGGCTTAAACGGGGCAGGAGTATTTACAGTATCAGAATTGAGTCTTCTGAAATCCTTATTCAACACATCAATTTGAGATAAAACCTGGTCATCTGATATATTCTGGACAGCAGTATTCCACACAACATGTACAACAACCGGAATAGTTATAATTCCGCTAGCATCCCTCAGGTGGCCATACTGTTTAGCATAACTCTCGGCATACTTTTCAAGTTCTATCATTCTCTGCTTGTAGGCAGGATCCATTTTGTAGAGCGATTCCATATACTCTACGGTACCGCAGTTTCTCTTATCGGGTGAAAACAGCAAATCATTCTGGTGCGAAAAAGCATCGTTACTGCTACTATTGAAAAACAAAACTGTTAAGATCAGTGATACAGAAAGAATTATGGTAAATATTATTTTTTTCATTACTTTAGGTTTGTTGCAGATTTAAAAAATCAAGCCTGCTCAAACTACAGCAGGCTTTTTATTTTGTTCAATTTAATTAAAAATCATTTAACTAGCATCATCTTTTTTACGTCACTAAAATTCCCGGCTTCAATTCTGTAAATATACAATCCCGATGCCAGATTCAATCCGCTGAATTCCACTTCGTGGTATCCTGCATCTTTCTTTTGATCAATAAGAACTGCTACTTTTTTGCCAAGAATATCAAATACCGTTATTTTTACGTTTGATGCCGTAGGTATCTGATACTTGATCATAGTAGACGGGTTAAAAGGATTAGGATAGTTCTGTTCTAGCGCATACTCAAACGGAATATTATTATTTCCAACTATACCTACCAACGAACCGCAGTAGTTTGTAAGCTTCACATCATCAACATACCATCCATCACCAGCCACACCGCCATCTGAAGTAAGCCTGAATCTTATTTTCAATTGGCTTGAAGCGGCAGCATATTGAGTGATGTCAAGAGTAACCTGCGTCCATGTCGTCAAACTTCCATTATAAGATGCAGCCTGCTGCCATACCGTTCCGTTATTGCTTGATACTTCAACATAACAAAAATCATATCCTGCTTCGGTTGCATACTTATGCCAGAAAGATAAATACACCACAGGTGTAGCTGAAACATTTACAGGAGTAGTTAATGTCATGGAATAATTTATATTATTCCCGTAATTGCCCGTTGGGCTATCAGTAAATGATGATGGTGCTGAATTAAATTGTGAAGTTGTAATGCCCCATGGACCGGTTCCAGTCCAATTGGAAAAGTTTGATGCATTATCATTAAATGTAACCGTTCCTGTCCCTACAAGAATATAAGCTGCAGCATAATAAACAGTAGTAGTATCCAGCTTAATTGTTAAAGTAAGCGGTATCCCGCAGTTG
Organism: Ignavibacteria bacterium; assembly: GCA_030835005.1. Taxonomy (GTDB): domain Bacteria; phylum Bacteroidota; class Ignavibacteria; order Tepidaquicellales; family OLB5; genus OLB5. Next base: position 8,569 of record JAUQWT010000275.1, read on the forward strand.
TTTGGCGCTGCTCCTGATATTGAAAAATTGAAAGTAGAACTATCCGATGCAAATGAGGCCAGACTTGGATAATTAAACTGCTGGACAGGAATTGTAACATTAGCATTTCCCGGTGTCAAAATGACCTTAACATTATTTGCAGTCATTACTCCTTTGTTCCTGAATTTTACTTTGAAAGTTCCTGATTGACCCGGTGTATAGGTTGGCTGATTAAATACTGAAGAAAGAGGACTTACATAAGGTCCCGCAATCAAAGATATATATTGGTTAGAAAACAACATTCCTTGTGCCAGAGGAAGTATTTCCGATTGCGGAGGCCAGAAGCTGCTTCCCGTTTCAGGTGTGAACGAAAATATCTTTGCGTGGCCTGAATCATTGTAATACCAGTCATCCGTTCCGCCCCGTACTTTATATCCGACAGTTTGTGACGGAAATCCTATTGTATAACCGTTTGTTGCCTGCATGTCTGTCAAAAACTGTGTATACATCGCATCATCAGGTGTTGGGATTGGATCCTGCCAGCACCACGGCTTTATCAGGTAATTTCCATAAGTGTGGGCACTGAAAGCAGTTTTGAAATTTCTGGAATTAACGAAGGTCATGATATTTTGAGTTTCCAGTTCTGAAAATGGAGAGGTTCCTCTATAAGTACCCTGTCCGCCGCTGCAAGAATTAGTGCTTGAACCGTTGTTAGTAGAATTCCAAAACTGATATGTACCAAAATTCCTGTTAGGATCTACCGGTCCGCATGTTAAACTTGGCGGGCTTGTCAGGTGTTTATTAGCTCTCCACATTCCGCCGCCGGTTGGATTAGTAGTCTGGTTGTGAACATAGCCATCAGCATTAAAAACAGGTATCCAGTATATTTCTCTGTTATTAAGAATATATCTTGCAATCGGATCTGTATTATAATTCTCAAACAACCAGAAGAAATAATAGAACTGTGTTTCCATGCTTTCAGGTTCACGGGAATGGATCAATGCATGATACATTACTTCAGGTCTGCCTGTTGGTGCATCCGGACCTTTTGTTACCCTAACTGCCCACATTGTCCTTCCTTCATAAGTTGTTCCGATAGAAAATTTTGAAGATATGAACTGAGGATACCACATTCTCATCGAATCAAGCTTCGAAACCACTTCAGCATAAGTCATATATCCACCCATGCTTCCATAAATAGAATGTGAGATATTGAATGCTTCTGCAGACTGCTGTATAGAAGCGTCAATTTCTCCTGGTGTCATCTTAGGCTGGTTATCATAAAAAGTCTGCCAGTCATCTACAAGTATTTCAAACGGAACGCCTGAAGCCCTCAAAAGTTCAATCTCATATTCAGAAAGCCAGGTATCTGAATAATTTCCCATTTTTGTAATTGCATGATCAATATGAAGACCTGCGTCTTCGATCTTTCGGAAATCATTATCTGTTACGGTGTAAATCCTGACCTGAGAATATTTAGGCTGCTTATCTATGACAGAAGAAGTTGTGAAATCATATGCATTAAAGGAAACGTATGACAATATTCCTAACACAGCAAATGTCAACACTGTAAAAAGAGTGCTTTTATACCTTTTCATTTTATTTATAAATTATTGAGTAAATGCAGATTTAATAATTAAATTAGCAAATAAATGCCGTTAATTCAATATTCATTGAAGAGCAGTTATTAACTATTCCCGTGATGAGCTTTACAACGGGTTTAAGGTATGGTTTTCTTCTGACAAAAATAAAAAGGGCACTCAGTGCCCTTTTTATTCAAATCTTAATTATTGATATTACTTAACTAACGCATAATAAAATGGTTTTGATACGTCACTTTATCAGCATCATTTTTTTAACGTCAATGAAGTTCCCGGCCTCCAATTTATAGAAATAAATTCCGGATGACAGGTTCAAACCGTCAAATGAAACTTCATAATTGCCTGCAGGTTTGTTCTCATCCACCAGTGTCTTGATTTCTCTTCCAAGAGCATCAAAAATTGCTAACCTCACAAATGAATTCTTAGGCAATTGATACTTAATAGTTGTTGATGGATTAAACGGATTCGGATGATTTTGCCAAAGCGTGAACACAGTCGGTATTTCACTATTAACGGGCTCAATGCCAACAAGTACTAAATCAGTTGAGTATGCGCTTCTGCCGTGTGTCCACACAACCAGTTTTCTGGTTCCGTTGTGAATTGTTAGGTCATGGCATGGTACACTCGAAGGTATCCCCTGGCTGAAAAGCGACCACGAGCCTCCATCATTCGTACTCAACATAACTCCAACATCTGTAGCAAGATATATTGTCTGGTTTAGCACCGGGTCAATCACGAGATCGTTGACAGGAGCATTTGGAAGGTTAGAAGAAATTGAAATCCATGAAGCACCGTAATTGGTAGTTTTAAAAACATGTGCGCCGGTTGAATCTGTTTTGTAGCCCGATAGTGTAACATAGCAAACATTAGCAAGTGTTGGGTGAATTGTAACTCTTGTTACCCACCTGTACGGAAGACCGGTATTTATCTTTGTCCAGTTCGTCCCCCCGTTTGTTGTTACCCAAACATTCGCGTCATCAGTACCGCAGTATATTACTGCCGGGTTTGAAGCTGATACATCAACAGTTGTAATTGTACCAAGATTCTGCACATGTCCATTCGCAAGGTCAGGACTTATAGCAGTCCAACTCTGCATACCGTTCGTTGTTCTGTGTACTTTATATGTACCGCAGTAAAGAACCAATGGATTAGTTTTATCCATAACATAGGGTGTCATCCAGTTGGTGTAAGCCAGGTCAAGTCCTGATGTTGCGCTTAGAAAACTAGCTCCCCCGTTTGTAGAGCGTACTAATCCCCCGGTTTGTGATGATGCATATACTCTTTGTGAATTTGTATAATCAACCAGGCAGTAAAAGCCATCGCCGCCATGAATGCTCTGCCAACCGCCGGGACTGCCTGTAGTTCTGTTTGTACCATTATCCTGGGCGCCGCCCAGTATTGTTGAAGGATTATTATTATCAATTTCACCTGCATAAAACTGAGTAATGGGAAGTGAATTGCTGGCAAGCCAGCTAACCCCGCCGTTGGTCGAATAGTCAATTCCGCCATCATTTCCGTTTACAACATAATTCGGATTTGAAAGCGCAAATGCCTGAGCATGATGATCTACATGTGATGCCCCGATAGTTGAAAATGATGTACCCCCGTTGGAACTTCTTTCCATGTTAAGTCCGCCGCAATATACATTATTAGGGTCAGCAGGATTCACTTTGCATATCCTGTTGAACCATGCATAATTTGATGAACCTGCTACGGATGCGTTAATTAATACCCAGTTTGAGCCGCCATCAGTTGATTTATACAATCCTCTGGAATTACCATTTGCGTAAGCTGTAAGTGCATAAATTATCTGCGGATTTGAGACGCAAATATCCAGTGATATTCTCCCCATATCCGGGGAATTTGATGGAAACCCGCCGTTAACTACACTCCAGTTTACCCCTGCATTGGTTGATACATATAATGCCGTCATGGGTCCGCCGTATTTAATATAATCTTCCCTGCGCTGCCTTTCCCACATTGCAGCAAAAACTTTATTCGGATTTACCGGGTCCACTGCAACGTCAATTGCGCCAACTGAATCAGCAATGAATAATGATTGTATCCAAGTTCCCCCTCCGTTTGTTGAGCGGTATATGCCGCGTTCATTATTTTTTCTTCGTGTTGAACCAACCGCAGCAGCATACAAAACCTGTGAATTCAAAGGATTAACTGCGATGTTGCCAAAACTATATGCATCACCCAATCCAATGAAGCTCCACGATGTTCCTGCGTCCGTTGATTTGTACATCCCTGTTCCGGGGTAATAACTTCTCAATGAATTTGATTCCCCTGTTCCGCAATAAAGTATATTGGGATTAATGGGATCTATTGCAAGCGCACCGATTGATGAAGTATTCTGGTTGTCAAATACACTTACCCAGCTTTGGCAAAAATTGGTTGATTTCCATATCCCGCCATTTGCAGTACCCGCATAAACTATCAGCTGATTAGCCGGATGAATGACAATTGCAGTAATCCTGCCTTCAATATTTGTTGGTCCGGCAAGTTCCCACGGCAATGGGCTATCATGTGTATGCACAGGCATTTGCCTTACATAGTTAATAGCTTCAGTGTATTTGTTTGCAGGAATTTCATTATAAGGAAATGCGCGTTGCTTTTCGAACCAGTCATCAGCTGGTGCACCGGGAATCTTGCCGTTTGTTCCTTTGGCAGTTTTGTTATCTGTTTCAATATTATCAACTAAGAAATAGAATATAGATGCAGATGAGATTACAGATAAGATCAAGACCAGGGCTGTTTGTTTTAAAATCTTCATTAGATTGTTATAAAATTTGTTACAATGATATTTGTTACAGAATAAAATAAAGCCTGACAGGTTTTGAAAACATGTCAGGTTTATTTAAATAACATATACGTTGATCGTTTTATTTTATCAATCCCTATGTCCGGGGATTTCCAAAATAGCCTCGCTATTTTATCAACATCATCTTTTTCACTTCAGTAAAATCGCCTGCTTCGATCTTATAGAAGTATATGCCAGTCGCAATACCTGAACCGTCAAATGAAATCTCATAATTGCCTGCAGGTTTGTTCTCATTTACCAGTGTCTTGATTTCCCGGCCAAGAGCATCAAATACTGCTAATTTCACAAATGAATTTTCAGGCAACTGATATCTAATAGTGGTAGATGGATTAAATGGATTCGGATAATTCTGATCCAAAGAGAATCTATTTGGAATCTCTCCAATCCCGGTTACACCGGTTAATACATCCTGGTAATTCGAGATCTTAATATTATCAACATACCACCCGTCGGCAACCGTATTTTTGTTGCTAACTAGTGTAAATCTTATTTTCATATTTGTTGATTTGTTCGCAAGATCGGTAATGTCCAGCACTTCCTGTTTCCACGCACTCTGAGTTCCATAAAAATATTTTACGGAGCTCCATGTCGTACCGTTATCACTCGAAACATCAACATATGCATTATCCATAATATCGATCGTATATTTGTGATAGAAAGTAAGTATAGTAACCGGATTAGCAGAAATATTTCTTGCAGTTGTCAGAGTAAGCATTCTGTTGGTACTGTTCGGATAGTTCACTCCATTACCGGGGCTTTCTGTGAATGAATTGCCCGGTGAATAAGATTGAAGATTGGTAACATTCCATCCTCCGCCGGTTACTGTCCAGTTGCCCATTCCGTTTTCTGCGCTATCGGCAAGTGTAGTTGTTCCGTTCCCTATGCAAATATATATTTTCTGCTGGTGAATTATGCTTGTATCATTTTGTTTTATTCTGACAAGTATTGGCAGCCCGTTATTCATAGGAGCAGTGTTCAGCACATTAAAATTGAAGTTAAGGCTATCCTGGTAGAAAGAAGCAATTGAATTATATGAAAATGTAGCAGCACTTACATTAATGTGCGGGCTTTGCGATACAAGATCAATCTTTACATTTTGTGCTGAAAGCAATCCTCTGTTTTTAAAATGAAGTTTAAAACTGCCGGCTTCGCCGGGAGTGTATGAAACTTTGTTCAATTGGGTTTGTACCGGCGAAACATATCCGCCTGATGAAAGTGAAAAATATATATTGCTCCAAACGGTAGATTGAGCAAGCGGCAATATCCTGTTTTGAGGCGGCCAGAAACCATCGCTGCCTGTGCCAACTTCCGGAGTCATGGAGATCATCTTTGTGTGTCCTGAATCATTGTAATACCAATCATCAGTTGTTCCCCTTACAGTATAGCCTACTGTCTCAAGTGAGCGTCCGAGTGTATAGTGATTATGCAGGGCCATATCAGCAGAGAAGCTTTGAAATATGCTTTCATCCGGTGAAGGAGTACCTGAATATCCCCAGGGCCTGATGAAGTAATTGCCGTATGTATGATAGCTTAACGAACCCTTAAAATTCCTCGAGTTTACAAAATTCAGTGCGTTCTGCGTCTCTATTTGATCAAAAGGCAAATTACCCCTGAAAGTTTCTCCCCCGCAAGTTGTAGTTGAACCGGGCCCACCGGGGCCACCAAAATTCCAGAAAGCATATGGACCGTAATTCCTGTTCAGATCAGCGCCTATGCCCCCTGTACATGGCTTTCTGCTTATCCTCCACATACCGCCGCCGTTTGGATTGTTTGTCTGATTATAAACATAACCATCTGCATTGAACACAGGTGTAAAATACAATTCCCTGTAACGCAGAATATACGTTGCAAGCGGATCGATATTATAATTTTCAAGCAGCCAGTAAATAAAATACATATTCTGAGTCATGCTCATTGGCTCACGGGCATGTATCAAAGAATGAAACCATACTTCAGGCCTTCCCGTTGGGGCATCCGGACTATTTGAAACCCTGACAGTCCACATCTGCCTGTTCTCGTGAGTATTTCCAATTGAAAATTTTGTGGAGATAAGCCCGGGGTACTGAAGGCGCATTGAATCAAGTTTACTGACAACTTCATTATAAGTCATATATCCTCCCATGGTACCGTAAACTGAGTGGCTGACGTTATATGCGTCGGTTGACTGCTCTATCGCCGAACGCATTTCTGCTTCAGTCATTTGGGGAAGATTATTGTAATACTGCATCCAGTCATCCACTGTAACCTGGTAAGACACTCCCGATTTTTTCAGTGATTCGATTTCCGAAGCTGAGAGCCATGTAATAACATGGTCTTCAAAGCTTTCGACGTGATCAAGATCCAGGCCTGCCGCACTTAATCTATGAAAGTCTGACTGTGCTGATGCAAAGATCTTGACTTGTGAATATTTCTCCTGTGGAGTAATCTGGGTCTCTTTTGAATTAAATCCATAAAAAGTCAGGGCAATCATTACGGCGAGGAGGGCTGATGAATAGATAGTTCTGCGAGATTTCATTTGATTTATTTAAGTTATTTCCTGATGACACAATAAGTAAATTAGCTAAAACATACAGTTAATTCAATTAAGATAATAATGGTCATAAAAAGAAGAGTGCCCCAAAAGTTTCTCTCTGAGGCACCAAAATTGAGTGAAATTGGCGGTTATTTCAACAAAACTAACTTCTTCGATTCAACGAAGAAAGGTGTAGTGAGAGTATAGAAATAGACGCCGCTGGAAAGATCACCTGCTTCAAAATCAAATTCGTAGCTTCCTGCACTGAGTTTTTGATCAATAATTGTCCTTACAAACTTTCCGGTAATATCAAATATGGACAAATTGATATCTGCATATGTTGTCGAACTTTCAGGAACATCAAATCTAAATTTTGTAGTTGGATTGAAAGGATTCGGAAAGGCATCATATAGATGAAATCTCTCCGGCACGATTTGATTCTGAGGGATTACTCCAACTGTTGTCCACAGCGGCAGGTAATCAACAAATCCCAGTGCAGCGCTATCGGGCTGATGAAATATGTGGGCTTCAACGCTGTCAACAATTGTTGTCCCCCAGTAATTATTTTCTGCTTTTATGGGAAGTGCCGTGTTGTTATAGAAATCATAAAATCTGCCGCTGTTTGAATTGTTATATATCTGATTTTTTCCCTCATAATTTGTATCAGCAATAGTCTGATCTCCAAAAACCGGTGCAGCTGAGCTTTGCAGTGTCACGCCCCACAGGTTTCCGCGAATTATATTTTTAGATACAAGTGCCGTAATGCCGGATCCTATAAAGTTCAATCCGCTTCCGCCCTGAAGCGGTATACCCTGAATATTATTGCTATCGATTACGTTATTTCTTATTATCGCATTAACAGCTCCATTCAGAGCAATACCGTACCTGTTTTTCTTGATTATGTTGTTTTCAATTCTAACGGTCAAATTCCCTATTGGCAATGCAGCTATACCTCCGCTGAGTATTGCCAGTCCTGTAATAACATTACCTCTGATAATAACTGTTCCGCTTCCGGATTGACCCAAACTTATCTGCGGCACATTTCCGTTAGAGAGATCATTTTCATAGATCTGATTATTTAATATCTGCGGCGCATTTGCTATATTAGAGCCGCCAGCTATTCCGACCCGGTAATTTCTGTAGATCTTGCAGTTCGAAATAACTGAATTACAATTGAATAAGCTAATGGCGGTTGATGTAGTTGTATTACCTTTGCAGTTATACCGGAAAGTACAAACATCAATCAGCGGACTGCAATTAAGCATTCTAAGGCCATTATAGCTGTATTCAAATATCATATTCCTAAGGGAACTTGCGGCGCTATTATCTATCCTTACTTCCTGGAATATCAAATTGGTATCAATTGAAGTGAATTTCATAGAGTCAGGTGGATTCACAATTAGTGTGCCTGTAAAATTAAGAGAAACACTTTGGGCTAATTTAACTGTGGTGTTTGAAAGTATTTTTAGGGTATCTGAATTAAGCACATTAACAATCTGGTTCACCAGGTATGATCCTGAAGAGAAAGTAACGGCTCCTCCAGAAAAAGCCACAAGGCTGTCCAGATTCCAGTTTCTGCCTGTGTTCGGAGTCGAATAATCTGCAAAAATACCGGACGAAAAAAGTATAACAAAAATTATCAGAGTTTTTTTCATATTGAATTTATTTGATCAAAAATAAAACAAATTGTTGGAAACTGAAACGCATTATCAAACGATAATATTTATCTTTCATTGTTAATTGTTGAGACCGCTTCTCTTTTTTGCAGTCGAAATCCGCCCACCGGCGGATTCATTGAAAATTGTTTCATATCATTTCAATATAATCCAGGTCTTTTCCATAAGTTTCTTCCAATTTTGAAACTGATATGTATGCAAAAATGAATGCAATTGCAGCAACTATACCTGCTGAATAGACAATGCCAACAGGCGATTTCAAGAACTGGAAAAGCAGAGTTAGCGGAACAACCGAACCCCTGACAAAATTGGGTACTGTAGTAGTTACAGTTGCCCTTAAGTTGGTCCCGAATTGTTCTGATGCATTTGTAACAAAAACTGCCCAGTAACCACAGCTTACACCAAGCATTAGGCACATAGTGTAAAAATAAAATGACCCAAAGTGATTGAAGAAAAGATAAACTATAACAAGTAAGTTTGTTGAAAGTATAAATGCAAATATGATCTTTTTTCGTGTCTTAAAGTACTGGCTCAGGTAACCGCTCAGCAGGTCGCCAAATGCAAGCCCGATGTAACAGAACATAACTGATTTTGATGGAGCAATGCCATCAACGCCCATAGCTTTTGCAAATGCATCAGAAAATGTTATCAGCACACCTACAACAAACCACAGTGGTGCGCCTATCATAATGCACTTAAGATATTTGGTGAATCTGGACCAACTTGTGAACAAGTGCTGAAATTGACCCTTTGCAATTTTCTCACTTTGAATGTTCTTGAACATTCCGGATTCATAAACTCCTATTCTTAATATCAGAAGCAGTAAACCAAGCCCGCCGCCTACAAAATAAGCAGTTCTCCACTCAAACAAGTCAGCCACAAAGGCTGCCACAACTGCACCAAGAATTCCAACAGATGCAACAATCGTAGTACCATAGCCTCTGGCTTCTTTAGACATTACTTCACTAACCAGCGTTATACCCGCACCAAGTTCTCCGGCCAGTCCGATTCCGGCAATTACTCTCAGAACTGCATATTGCGGAACATCCATGACAAATCCGTTCAGTATATTTGCAACAGAATACATTATAATAGAGCCAAAAAGCACAGATATCCTGCCTCGTTTATCGCCAAGTACTCCCCATATTATCCCGCCAATTAACATCCCGGCCATCTGCATATTAAGCAGCAATACACCGTCAGAAAGCAGTGCATCACCCGTAACACCAAGCGATTTCAAAGATGAAACCCTGACTATACTGAACAGGATCAGATCGTATATATCAACAAAGTAACCGAGGGCTGCAACAATGACGATTGCCGAAACATTCTTTGAACCGGACTTTTGCATTAA
>JAUQWT010000276.1 GCA_030835005.1 Ignavibacteria bacterium
TCATCTATTCTCTAACTTTTTTACGGTATTACAAGTAATTCTTTTATTATCTAAACTTACAATATAAAATACTAATATTCAACGAAATATGCTCAACAAATCCTGTTTACTCATAATACTGTTTTCCTTTGTGCTTATAGGTTGTGCCCCTCGAAACCCTGAAGAATCCACAAGACATTTAAAATCAGGGATCGAGAGCCAGAATAAGGGCAAGCTTGACGAAGCCCTTCAGCATTATTCAGCCGCCATTCAGTCAGATAAGAAAAACCAGACAGCATGGTTCCATCGCGGAGTTCTTTACGCGGCAAAAAATGATCTGCCCAAAGCCATAGAGGACCTGACAGAAGCTATAGATATAGCACCTGATACTGCAAGATTCTACGACGCGCGCGGATACATTTATATTACAATGAATGATTACGCTAAAGCGATGGAAGATTATAATTCCGCAGTAGAAAAAGACCCGAAGAGTGCGGTTTACATAAACCGGCGCGGTTACATTCATGCGTTGCAGAAAGAGTACGACGACGCTATCAAAGATTACTCCAAAGCAATTGAGCTGAACCCAAAATATGAAGACGCATATTCAAACCGGGGATTTTCGTACTTAAGCAAGAACAAATTTGAAAATGTTGTAAGTGATTTCACAAAAGCAATTGAGCTTAATCCAAAGCGTGCAGTATATTTTAACACCCGTGGATATGCTTATGCTAACATGAACCGTTTGTTTGATGCGCTGCCTGATTATGATCTTGCAGTGAGGCTTGATTCAGGCTTTGCTGATGCATACATAAACCGGGGATACCTGTTTTTAAGGACAGAGCAGTTCCCGTTTGCGCTGCAGGATTTTGACAAGGCAATAAAGCTCGGCTCAACAGGTGCACTCAATTATAATGCGCGGGGATTTGCATTTTCAAATCTCAGGAATTATCCCCAGGCTATTAACGATTTCACAAAAGCAATTGAGCTTGACCCCAACCTGACAGATGCATATGTCAACCGGGGATTCGCATACTTTAATTCGCTTGAAAAACCCAAAGCGCTTAAGGACTGGCAGACAGCCGTTGGTCAGAAACCATCGCTGGATAGCAGCCTGAAAAGCTATATGAATAAAGCAAAGAAGTAGTTTAATTGCGAGGCATTTTGCCGAAGCAATCGTTTTTAATACATTTAAGAGACAACTTGCCAGAGTTGTCTCTTTTTTTATATCCTGAAGTAAGTTTTTTTTCGTGCCGCGAAAACAATAATTACCGTAATTTCTATATTTGAAAGAATTTCTGAAACATCGGAACTCTGCCCGGATATATTCGTGGCACGAAACTGCTTTTGAAAGTATATTAAAAAAGGACAGCCGCGGAGCTGTCCTTTCCTGTTTAATCTGTAAGGATGGATTCCTGAAATTGTGTTAAATCCCCCGCTGCAGTCCGCCGCGGCGGATTTTCACCTGCAGCAAAAATGATCAAAGATCTTTAAAACGGTACCTCATCATACTCTCTCACAACCGGCTCACGCGCATAATTCGGAGTAATATTCTTCGGCTCGGGGCTTATCTCTGCAAGAACCTCTTCATCACCCTCAAGTTTTGAGCGGTCGATAATTAAAAGCGAGCGTGCCGGATTTTCTTCGAGGTGAAGCAGGAAACTTTCTGCCCAGCACTCAAGCGCTTTGGTTAAATGAGCACGGTGAGTTTCATCTTTGGATGAGAATATCTTCTCCCATGAGCTGTCATCACACTCGCCGCCATCGTACTTAACAAAGCCGGTATATATCTCGAAGTAATCCTCGCCTATTGTGAATGAACTGTAATCCAAACCCCCGCCCATTAAATGCGTGTTGGCTGATATATCAATATAGCCCGATATCTTTTTTACCGGCAGGCTTTCGAGAATGTAATATGCTTTCACAAGCGAGTTAAACCTTTCGGGCGATACTCGGTAATCCCCTGACTTTATGATGAGTTCTCTCAACACATTTAGGCAGGTCTGGATTGCTGTTTGGTTCGGACTTGTTGTTAAAGTGATGTTTTTCATGGTTTTTTTGCGTTTTTGGTTAATTACAGGCTCGATGCCCAGATACTGAGGACAAGAAACAAAAGAGAAAGCATAAGGGTAAAAACCCTCATTTGGCGCTCATTTTTCTCGCGCCTTTCTTCCCTTAGATCCTCTACAAAACTTTTAAGTGACACCATTTTATTTACTCCTTTCGTTTAACGTTACAAATATATTCCGCAAAAACACTCTATGTGTATCATGCCATGATACTAATGAAGGTTTTTTCAAAACCGCCAAGAGCGCCAAGAATTGCAGAAATTCCCTTTTTTAGGAAATTGCCTGACAATCCTCAAGCTTTTGATTGAAATGAATTGCCACGACCTTTAGGTCGTGGATAGAATATGAAATAATACCCGGCTTTAGCCGCCAATTCCAAAAAGTAAATCAGGGCTAAAGCCCATATTTGGGGTAATGCCATCCCCCGCTCTAAAGAGCGGGGCTATTAAAGGCCATGTCGTTCCTGTCAGGTTCTAAATCTGACGGCTTAATCCAATCCCCTCATTACTAAGGAGGGGACCAAGGGGAGGTCAAATTATTGCGCCCCAGAATTTTGTGTAAAAAATTAAGCAGTGATTTACCCTAATTTAGCCGTTATTTTACAAGCCATGATCGACTTCAAATCCAAATTCAAACGCCAGATTGAAATACTGGGCATTTGCCTCGGCAAAAACTATTCGGGTATGACAATCAGCGAGATAGCTGAAATTTTCGGCGTGGAAGAGCTTACCATAAAGCGCGATATGAACGACTTGCGCTCCTCGGGGATTGCAATCCACTCCCTAAAGGGCAAAGGCGTTGAAATTGAAAAGAAACTGCCGCCTGAAAAACTCCGCGAGCTTATCAGGCAGTATTCGGCATTAAATACGTCAAACAGCTTTGTGGAAAAATCCACTGCCCTGCTTGTAAATCGCCTGAGGGAAGAGGCGCTTGCAAACATGGTTACTCTGCAGATGTGCATTGATAAAAATCAGATGGCGGTAATTGATTATGAAAAGGATGCGGATATTTATGAACGCTCGGTGGAAATTTCTCCTCTGCTTATTTTCCAGGCGGATAATTACTGGCGGCTATTAACCCTGAGTGAAGGCAGGCTGAAGCAGTTCCTTTTGAACAAAGTAATAACTGCGCGCGCATCTAAACGCACATTCAAGCCTGTATCAAAAGATAAAATTGATGATGTCTTCAGGCATTCGTTCAGGAGCTGGCTGGGTGATGAAACGTACAGCATCAAGCTTTTATTTTCATCTTACTGGGCGGATAGGATGAAGCCGAAACAGCTGCTTGATTCCGAAAAATTCACCGAACAGCCGGACGGTTCCATAATTTACGAAGCCACGGTGAACTCATTAGACGAAATTGCCGGCTGGGTTGTAACCCGCGGCGAGGGGGTGAAAGTCATAGACCCGCCGGAGCTTAAAGAAAAAGTCATAACCCTTGCAAAGGGTGTGATGAAGAATTATGGGTGATATCGCTATTATGGCTCATTAGCGTGATATTGAAAATTTTCTTAACGAAAATGAATAGAAAAACTTTACCGGCTGATTTAAAAAGAAGAATACTTGTGGAGGCAGGTCATCGCTGTGCCATACCTACCTGCAGATTTCCGACAACTGAAGTGGCGCATATTATTCCATATTCTAAAGTCAAAAAACATGAATATCATAATTTGATCGCCCTTTGTCCAAATTGTCACACGCGATTTGATAATGGTGAAATCGATGAAAAATCAATGCGTATTTACAAAAACAAATTGGTTTTTTTATCAGATAGATATTCACCGTATGAACTTAACGTACTGCAATATTTGAGAAAGCAAAACAAAGTAATTATATATGGCTCTTTATCTGTAAAGAATATTATGGATGACAATCTTGTGAAGAACGCACATACAATTACTCAATTTAACTATAATGATGGCACAAATGAATTGCAGGAATTTGTAGTAGTGTTAACTGATATTGGACAGGAATTTATGAGGAAATGGATTGATCCACTAAATACAGATTTAACCTATGACAATTAGGAATCACAATACTAAGAAATTTTAAGAAGGGAGATTGTTTAGTGCCTTCGTATTTCCCGTTCGGCCAAAAATTAAAAAGAGTTGAACAAAGTGACCGCACACCGAAGAAAGTGTTTGTGCTTGGGGTTTATGCTAGTGCTGTGCATGCCCGCTGGCTGGATAATGATGGTAAACAGAAAGTATCAGCCTTAGCAGTTGCAAGTGAACCTGAAATATTTTGGACGGGTGAAAATGCAGAGGAAATCATATCAAATATTAAGATACCTGCGGAATTGGGTTCCCTTAAAGTACCAAAAGACCCTAAATTGAATGGTCCATCAGGAAGAGCATTAGATGAAAAATTCTTAACACCCCTTGGCATTACAAGAGATGAAGTATGGCTTTGTGATCTGCTGCCGGAATCGAGAGTGAATCTTGCTCAACGCAGAGCATTAAGTAAACATTATACACAAGAAGTAATTCAGGAATTCGGACTAAAGCCAGCTTCAATTCGTGATTTCGATAAAAAAGAACTCAACAGTGGGAAAAGAAGAAAAGAAATTCTTGAAGAAATTGAATTATCGAAAGCTGAAACTTTGATATTATTGGGTGACTTGCCTATTAAATGGTTCTTGAAATTTCATATTCCTAAATATTCTAAACTGTCAGATTTTGGCGCAGATGATCAAACTTATGGTAAAGAACATGAATTAGAAATTAACGGGAAACTTTACAAAGTAATCCCGCTTTGTCATCCAAGGCAGGCCGCCCGTCTTGGATCGACTAGTTTGAAATGGGGAATGTTGCATGAAAATTGGATTAATAGCAAACAACTCATTTTACCCGTTTAGTATAACGTCATGAGAATCTGGTCAATACACCCGAAATACCTTGATAGCAAGGGTCTTGTTGCACTTTGGCGTGAAGCGCTGCTTGCAAAACATGTACTCGAGGGTAAAACCAAGGGATACCGCAATCACCCACAGCTTGCAAGGTTCAAAGCCTCACCCCGCCCGGTTGCGGCAATTAACCTGTACCTGAGCTTTGTTTACGAAGAAGCAGCGCAGCGCGGGTATAATTTCGATAAGAGTAAATTCAGTATACCAAAACCTCTGCGCATTAATGTGACCCGCGGACAGATGAAGTATGAGTTCACCCACCTGCTCCGTAAGCTGAAAACAAGGGATACTGCACTGTACAATAAATTAAAAAATACTAAAAGACCTCAGCCCCATCCGTTATTCAAAGTCATAAAGGGAGAAATTGAAGATTGGGAAATAGTCGCATAGAGTTTCTGTTACTATGCTTCTGACTTTAAAACTTTATAACTTTTTAACCTTATAACTTCTAACTTTTTAACCTTATAACTTCGATAAACATTTCCCTGCCCGCTCTTGGTTTAATGGAGTTATGCGCAACTTCATATTTTTTGATTTCAAAGAGTCCATCAAAATGCCTGATGTACTCTTCCTTTGTTTCTATGAATGGCGGACCATCGGGGTAAGGCTCAGTATCAAATATCAATAATCCGACCAGTTTGCCGCCGGGCTTAAGAAGCTCATGAATTTTCTTAGCATACTCTCCTCGTCTTTTTGGATCAATTGCAATAAAGAAGGTCTGCTCAATGATAAGATCATAATGTTCATTGTGAGAAAAGAAATCTTCATTCAGCAAGTGCTCTCCGGGAAAATCCGGAACCCGCTTTTTCAGATTATCCAGCGGCTTGGCGGCAATATCCAGTACGTACACATTCTGAAAACCCTCTTTATGCAGATGCTCGGCTTCGTAAGCATTCCCCGCCCCGGGGATAAGGATACGGATGTTCTTATCTGTAACTGTTTTCATATATTCATCAATCGGGGGAGCCGCATAACCGATATCCCAGTTGGTTCGGCCCTCGGTCCACATGCTTTCCCAAAATTCTTTGTTAGCGTTCATGGTAAACAGTTTATCTTTATGTCCGTTCGGGGAACGGACGCTACATTGTTCTGAATTTCAGATTCCCGCCTACGCGGGAATGACAGCTTGATAATTGTTTACAAATTTATATTTAAATTTATTAAGTTGCAGTCAGTTTAAACTTAAAGTTTTTATTGGGTGCAACCAAAAAAATAGAGTCCTCTCCCTTAGGCGGCTTACTGCAGGAAACGGTCTTCACGGTGTTTGATGTTGAAACCACGGGCTTGAGTCCAGACCGCAACCGCATGACCGAAATAGGCATAGTGAAGATAAAAGGCGGCGAGGTTATTGATGAATACTCAGCGCTTATCAATCCCGAGCAGTTCATACCCCCTGAGATTACCCGCCTGACGGGCATTTCAAACGAGCTTGTGTATGATAAGCCTAAGTTCGGTGAGCTTGCAGGCGATATCATGAACTTCATGTTCTCGGGAGAAGAGAGCCTGGTGCTTGCAGGGCATAATGTGAAGTTCGATTACGGGTTTTTGAATGCATCGCTCCACAGGGCAGGGTATAATAAGCTGGGAGTTCCCTCGGTATGTACAGCCAGGCTTGCGCGCAGGCTGAACAGGCAGCTTCCTTCAAAATCGCTTGATTCGCTCCGCCGGCATTTCGGGATTCACTCCCGCCGCAAACACCGCGCGCTTGATGATGCAAAGGCAACGGCCGTCATACTTACACACTTCCTTGAGCAGTTAATAACCGAACATGAGTTTGAAACACTTGAGGAGCTTCTTGGATTCCAGTACAGGAAAATCTACGATGATTCCAAAATTTCCGCAAGGTTCAAGAAACTGAAAATCGATCTGCAGTCAGTTCCCCAAAAGCCCGGAGTGTATTATATGCTCAATAAAAAGGGCGAGATAATTTATATCGGCAAAGCGAAGAACCTGAAAGACAGGCTGAGTTCGTACTTCTATCACAATGTATCACACTCCACCAAAATACGCAAGCTTGTGCGCTATGTGCATAAGGTTGAGTGGGAAACAACCGGGTCAGAGCTTTCTGCGCTTCTTGCCGAAAGCCGCATGATAAAATCACACAAGCCGAGGTTTAACTCAGCGATAAAATCATACCGTAAATTCCCGTTCATAAAGATTGATGTTCAGCGCGCATACCCTAGAGTCTATAAAGTTTATGAAATAATTCCTGATGGTGCGCGGTATTACGGACCATTTTCAAGCTCATACACCGTTAACACACTTATTGAAAGGATCAACAAGCTTTACAAACTGCGCAAGTGTGATGATAAAGTTCTGCATCCGGCTAAGAACAAAAGCGCATGCATGTATTATGAGTTCGGGCAGTGTTCGGCTCCCTGCAACTTAACAGTCACAGCCGCTGAATACCAGAAGGAAGTAAAGGGTGTTGATAAGTTCCTCACCACAGATACCGAAGGCGGGGCGCTTAGGCTGCTTGAGCGGGAGATGCTGCTGGAATCAGAGAGTATGAATTTTGAGCACGCATCATACATAAGGGATAATATTTCTGACCTGAGGAAAGTACTGCTTAATATTGAGCTGACAAATTCGATTGTTGAGCTTCAGAATTACATAATCAAGTGCAGCAATGATAATTCCAAAGAAGCGTGGGAGTTATTCCTGATAGTGAACGGAAAGATTGCAAAAACCATTAGCTATGAGAAGTCATCGATAGAAGACAGCGATTTTGTTAACAACCTTGCAGAAGATATTAATTATCACTACTTCAACGGCGCTCTTTTCAAGGATTTTGTTTTCAGCAAGGCATATCATAAGTTCAAGATAGATGAAATTGATACACTGAAGATAATCTCGAACTGGGTTTACAGGAATTACACCCCCTCAAGAATAATGAAAATGACTGAGAAAACTTCTATATCCGGGGTAATGAAGTTCATTTTCGGCAAGACCTACCATATTTTAGGTTAGATTAAATGGTAAAATTTCATTATTTATGTGTGCTAAATCCGCAAAATAACAGCGAAAACAGCTGAAAAGCTGATGTTTTTTGAAATATTGCCCAGATGGCGGAACTGGTAGACGCGCAGGACTTAAAATCCTGTTGGGATAATATCTCAGTGCCGGTTCGATTCCGGCTCTGGGCACAAACAGGTTTGTATTCGTGCCACGAATACATTTTCTGCAAGTCTGTTTAGGTGCTTCTAAATAGTAATCTTCTTGTTGTTTTGTAGATATTCTATTCGTGGCACGAATGACTGAATAACATTTTAACTTACAAAACTATGCAGTGGAATACTGAAAACATAATGATCCTCCTGTTTGCAATCCTTGCATTAGGGTCAGCAATAATGATGATTTCAAGGCGCAGCCCTATAACAAGCGCAATTTTCCTTATTGTCAATTTCTTTGCAGTTTCAGGAATATACCTGATGCTGCGTTCGCAGTTTATAGCGATAATCCAGGTTCTGGTATACGCCGGCGCTATTATGGTGCTTTTCCTTTTTGTGATCATGCTTCTGAACCTGAGCAGCGAAAAAAAGCTCGCAGAGACTTTAACCTACAAAAAACTTTCAGCAATAATACTTGCACTCCTCTTCTTCTGTTCACTGGCAATTACAGCATATTTCGGATTCTTCGGGAAGTTCAAGCAAATGGGCCCTAATGCAGAAGCACTCGGAACAGTTGAATCTGTTGGCAGGGAACTTTATACAACGTATTCATTCCCCTTTGAGCTTGTATCATTCATTTTGCTTGCTGCCATTGTTGGCGCAATTGTTCTTGCTCAAAAGAAGTTTGAATAATAGATGAGCAGCTCTTCATCCACACCACAGGTTAAGAAACGAATTCTCTCAGGCGTTAAGCCGACAGGCAAGGCTCACATCGGCAATTACCTTGGCGCAATGAAAAACCATGTTTCAATGCAGGAAGATTGCGAGAACTTCATTTTTATTGCAGACCTTCACTCACTAACAACCGTAAAGAACAAAAAAGAGCTTCAGGAGCTGGTTATAGGCATTGCGCTTGATTACCTTGCGCTGGGGCTTGACCCCAATAAAGCGGTTTTTTTCCGCCAGAGCGATGTGCCTGAACATGCAGAACTGACATGGGTACTTAACTGCATTACACCTATGAGCATGTTAGAGCTTGCGCATGCATATAAAGATGCTGTTGCCAAAGGGCAGAAGGAGATCAATGCGGGACTCTTCACATATCCCGTCTTAATGGCTGTTGATATACTCATATATAAACCTGATCTTGTCCCCGTTGGCAAAGACCAGAAGCAGCATGTTGAAATCGCACGCGACCTGGCGGGAAAGTTCAACTGGATATACGGTGATGTATTCAAGCTTCCGAAACCCTATATCGAAGATGAGGTTGCTGTTGTTATCGGAACCGATGGGCAGAAAATGAGCAAGAGTTATGGCAATGTAATAGAAATATTCGCTCCGGAAAAGGAACTGAAAAAGCAGGTAATGGGGATTGTAACTGATTCTACTCCCGTTGAAGCCCCGAAAGATCCCGCTAAAGATACAGTATTCAAACTTTATTCATATTTTGCCGGTGCAGATGAGAAGAAATCTCTTACTGATAAGTATGAGACAGGCGGGTATGGATATGGTGATGCCAAGAAACTGCTTCTTGAAAAGTTACTTGACCACTTCAGACCTTTCAGGGAAGAAAGAGAGAAGCTGATTCAGGACCTGGGTCGTGTTAAGGATATACTGATAAAAGGTGCGGAAAAAGCACGTGAAACGGCATCAAAAACCAAAGCAGAAGTCTGGGACGTTACCGGGCTAAGTATTTAGTATTCCTCGCGGTCGTTACGAAACTCCTGCTTACTATCCGATGAACTCATTCACTCTACTTTCAAAACAATCTTCCCTATCACTTCACCTTTTGCCATCATTTCATGAGCTTTCGCAGCATCTTTCAATTCAAGCTCTGCGCCGATATGCGGCTTGACCTTACCTTCTGAAACTAATTTGACAAGTTCTTCCAGCTCGCGTTTTTCGCCGAGATACAATCCCAGCAGGCTGATGTGCCTCAAATAAGTTTGATGGAGAGATACCATTGCTTCCCTGCCGGTCAGAATACCGCAGAAAAGAATCTTGCCGCCTTTTTTAACCATCTTAAAATTCTTGGGAAACGCCTCGGGACCGACGTAATCCAGAATAATATCTATGCCATTCCCGTTAGTTAGCTTTAGCACTTCATCATCAATTGCGGAACCATCTCTGTGATTGAAAATGTGGTCAACTCCCATTTTCTTTAGGTGCTCTATTTTATGCGGATAACCCGCAGTAGCAAAGACTTCTGCGCCAATTGACTTTGCGAGCTGAATAGAAATTATACCAAGTCCGCTTGTTCCGCCCCATATGAAAAACTTATCACCTTTTTGAAGGTCACCAATTGTCTTAACAGCGTGGTAAGCGGTAAGTCCCGCAACAGGCAAACACGCAGCATCCTCAAATGAAACATTATCAGGCAATTTTATGAGTGAGGATTCTGCTACCGGGGTAAGCTCAGCGTAGGAACCGGTACGGTGCATCCCGAAATACTGCCAGGCAGGTGATTGCCCTGCTTTTCCCCTGCGTGACCAATCATCGTCAGCTTCTGAAACAATTGACCACGATACAACGCGGTCACCGGCTTTGAAATTCTTTACCTCGCTTCCTGTTTTTGAAACAACGCCCGCGATATCGCCGCCGAGTATGTGCGGAAACTTAAGCTGAAGTCCGGGGTAGCCGCCTCTTATGACAAGATCTGCCCGGTTAACCGTTGTTGCTTTAACGTTTACAAGTACTTCATTTTGTTTAATCTCCGGTTCGGGGAAATCTTCTCCATAAACAAGCTTATCCGGCCCGCCGTTCTCATTAAGTATTATTGCTTTCATCTGGTAATTTGATTTTGGGTAATCTGCAAAAATAACCATAAGTGAAATTGGTAACAATCAAATTTTACGGTTACTTTGTTCATTTAATCCCTTATTTTTGTTACATGTTAACTTACTTGCTGATATATGGGTAAAAAGTCAGGTTATGTGTGGGTAATATCCATTCTGCTTGCTGTTTTGCTTCTTGATGCCTATTACCAGGTCCAGGAATCACCCATACCAATTTGGCAGACAAGCTGGTTCATGTGGCGCATGCTTGCCGTTTTTGTAATTGTGCTCGGGATAGCGTATTACTATTATACACAATCAGCAGCCAAACGGAAAAAAGAGCTGGAGCAGTTCAAGACAAAGATAATTGAAGAGCAGGAAAACCAGTGGAAGATAATTGCCGGTGAGCTTCACGACAGCATCGGGCAGAACCTGAGCGCGATCAATATTTTCCTTCAGCAGTACATGCGCTCTGCAGAAGCAAGTCCCGATAAACTTCAACAGGCGTCAGACCTGGTAATTGAAACTGTTGATGAAGTGAGAAGAATTTCACAAAGACTTTATCCAAAGCAAATCGAGAGGCTGGGTTTGACGATATCTCTAACCGCTATGAGCGAACGGCTCTCTGCGGCATCAGGCATAAGATTCGATACGACAGTTGAGCAGATAGATAATGTGCTTTCACGCGAATCAGAAGTGCAGTATTTCAGGGTTGTGCAGGAGCTTCTGAATAACATATTGAAACACTCCGGAGCAAAAAACGTTAGACTGGATATCAAAAGGTCCGTAATGTTTATTGTTACAGAAATTGAAGATGACGGCGTTGGGTTTGAAATAACCTCTTATAAGAACCTTGGTTTCGGGCTCATAAATATTGAAGAAAGACTTAACATGATAAAAGCTGTTTATGAATTCTCGTCTCAGCCGGGCAAAGGAACAAAATTCAAAATAACTGTCCCAATAAGGTGAGTGCAAAGATCAAAATAATCATAGCAGATGACCATCACATATTCCGCAAAGGGATATTGAGCGTTGCAGGAGAAGATGAATCCATTGAGGTCCTGGGCGAAGCATCAAACGGGCAGGAAGCAATTGAGCTGATAGAAAAACTTACGCCTGACGTTGCCATACTTGATATCGATATGCCGCTGTTAAGCGGGCTTGATGTTGCAAGAAAGCTTAAGGGCGAAAATATTAGAACAAGGATGGTAATACTAACCATTCACAAGGATAAGGAATATTTTGATGAAGCGCTTGAGCTTGATATTAAGGCTTACATACTTAAGGAAAGTATTGCCAGCGACCTTATCGACTGCATAAAGCAGGTAGCTGCCGGCGGCTATTACATCAGCCCTTCGATCTCGGGGTATCTTGTGCAGAAGAACAGGGAAGCGGGTAGGCACGAAGACGAACTTAACAAACTAACTCCAAGCGAACTGCAGATTCTTAAACTTATTGCTTTGAACAAGACCAGTGCCCAGATAGCAGATGAACTTTTCCGCAGTATCCGTACGATAGAGAACCACAGGAACAATATTTGCTCAAAGCTCGGCTTAAAGGGCCCCCACGCGCTTTTACTCTTCGCAATTCAACATAAAACAAAGCTTTAGCTCTAGGTAGAACTACTTAGAAAAAACAAGTAATATGCTCTATTTCAGGGGTATTTCACTTATACTATCTTTGTATAACAGTTTAAAAGGAAACTCCATACCAATGAAGAAAAAAGGCGACGTAAAGTTTATAATATATCAATCACTCTACATATTTGTAGTGTGCGTAATTGCGATAAAAGGTGCAAACCTGGATCTGACACAGGTAGTTGAAGATGACGGCAAGCCCAAGGTGTTCTTATC
>JAUQWT010000277.1 GCA_030835005.1 Ignavibacteria bacterium
AGGAATTTTTAAAGTTCATGTGCGCAATATACCGCTTGATAAAAATGTTTCATTGGAGATTCTTGCAAAAGGAACTCCGGGCCTTTCAGGCGCAGATATTGCAAACCTTGTTAATGAAGCGGCGCTTCTTGCTGCCCGTAAGGACCAGAATAACGTAACAATGGCAGATTTTGAAGAGGCCAAAGACAAAGTTATGATGGGTATGGAAAGAAAAAGCCTTATAATTTCTGAAAAGGAAAAGAAGACTACTGCTTATCACGAGATTGGACATGTACTGGTTGCCAAAATGATCCCCGAATCTGATCCTGTTCATAAAGTTACAATTATTCCGCGGGGGAGGGCTTTGGGAGTCACAACTTACTTGCCAATTGATGAGAAACATACGTATTCAAAAGAATACCTAGAAGCAATGATATCATATGCAATGGGCGGCAGGGCAGCAGAAAAGATCGTATTCAATCAACTTACTACCGGCGCCGGAAATGACATAGAGCGTGCAACTGCTCTTGCAAGAAAGATGGTCTGTGAGTGGGGCATGAGCGAGAAACTGGGGCCGCTGACATTCGGTAAGAAAGAAGAAGAGATATTCCTTGGCCGTGAAATTTCTCAGCACAGAGATTACAGCGAAGGAACGGCAATTTTGATAGATGAAGAAGTTAAGAAGATTGTGAACAGGGGTATGGAACGAGCAGAAACTGCTTTGAAGGAAAACATGGACCTGCTTCATAAGCTTTCTGCGGCGCTGCTTGAAAGAGAAATCCTTGATTCATCTGAAATTGACACGATCATGCGAGGCGAATCATTGCCTCCGCTAGAGATACTGAAAGTCAACGGAAGCACAGAAAATACTGCAGGTGATAACGGTTTGCCGGGAAAGAAACCGGAAGAAAAAAGCAGCGAGATCAAGAAGGATTAAGTAAAGAAAATATTTTCAGGAAGAAATTCTAAATTGGCCTGCCTGCGTAAAATAACAGGCGGGCTTTTGTTTTAATGAGCCTAGAATATAAGTTAAATAACCACTCCACACCATTTAAGGGAGAGATCTTCAGAAAGCTGATACATTACTCTTCGGCAGCAATATCCATTGGTTATTTGTTTATTGAAAGGGATATTGTATTAGCTTCTTTAGCAGCGCTATTACTGTTCATGCTTTTAGTAGAGCTTGTAAAATATAAAAGCAAATTTATTTACAGCCTTTACATGAAGTATTTTAAAGATATGCTCAGAGAGCATGAATATGACACGGGAAAGCTGAGGATCAACGGTGCTACATGGGTAATTCTCTCAGCAATTTTCTGCATAATTGTCTTCCCTAAGAATATTGCAATCACGGGAATGCTGATGCTTTCTTTGGCGGATAGCACTTCTGCACTTCTTGGAAGGTTGTACGGGAAAAAACACTATGCACCCAACCGGTCATACGTCGGGACAATATCTTTTTTCCTTACGGGAACTGCAGTAATGCTGCTTACTCCAAAATATTTTGGCAGCTTAAAGGAATATTTGATCTGTTTTACTGCTTTGATTGCAACAACTGTTGTTGATTCATTAAGTCCGCCGGTTGATGATAACTTAACAATTCCTGTCACGTGCTGTGTGGTTCTGTATATCATGTACATCATCATGTATCCGGGGATCGTTTTCAGCTAAATGAAAAATCTATTGTTAACTCATTTCTAAAAAAACTATCAATAATAATACTCTGAATATTACATGGCATTAAAATGCGGAATAGTAGGATTGCCGAATGTAGGTAAATCAACCTTGTTCAACTGTCTCACCTCATCCCAGCAGGCAGAAGCAGCAAATTACCCGTTTTGTACTATAGAACCAAACCTTGGAATAGTAACTGTTCCGGATAAACGCGTTGACGAACTCGTTAAATTATATAAATCGAAGAAAATCGTCAAGACTGTTATTGAGTTTGTTGATATTGCAGGGCTTGTTGCGGGTGCTTCAAAAGGGGAAGGTCTTGGAAATCAGTTCCTTTCGCACATTCGCGAAGTTGATGCAATAATCCATATTGTTCGCTGCTTTGAAAATGAAAATGTTATTCATGTGAACAACAAAGTTGACCCTAAAGCCGATATAGAAATAATAGAAACAGAACTTATCCTTAAAGATATTGAAACGCTAAGTGCCAGAATTCAAAAGACGGAAAAGGGACTTAAGACTGGGGATAAGAAGATAAGAGATGAGTATAATAGTTACCTTGACTTAAAGAAGCATCTTGAATCAGGACGGCTTGCTAAATATTTTACTGTTGAATATAAGAAGACTCATTCGCATGATGATTCAATGCATTTGGCTGATCTGAATCTGCTTACAGATAAGCATGTGCTGTATGTTGCAAATGTTGATGATAAAGATCTGAGCGGAAACGAATACTCAAAAATCGTACAGGATATAGCTAAGAAAGAAGGAGAAGATGCGCTTGTGCTTTCGGTTGAAATCGAGTCAGAGATCGCACAGCTTGAGCCTGATGAAAAGAATGAATTCTTGAAAGAACTTGGCATTAAAGAACCGGGACTGGACAAGCTCATTCATACAGCTTATGATCTGCTTGGATTAAATACTTTCTTTACTGCAGGCGAAAAAGAAGTTCATGCATGGACAATCACCAGAGGTACTAAGGCGCCGCAAGCGGCGGGAGTAATACATACCGATTTTGAACACGGCTTCATCCGCGCAGAAATAATAAGTTATAAAGACCTTGTTTCACTTGGCTCTGAGCATGCTGTAAAAGAAAAAGGGTTGATGAGAGTGGAAGGAAAAGATTATGAAGTTAAAGACGGCGATGTTGTTTACTTCAGGTTTAATGTGTGAGTTTTCCGTATTGAAGTTATTTTGTAAAATCTAATTCTACTAATGTTATGAAGTTCATTTTAATTGAGATATACTTAATACTTGTTTTTTCTTCACTCAATAATCTCTTTTCACAAGAAAATCCCGATATAAAAGAAATAACAAAAACGGTCAGTATAACATCAGTTTGGGAAGTCAAGACCGGCGATCTTGAAGGCGGACTTGCAGGCGGACTCGTTTATCCCGGCAAGCTTGTTGAGAGATACAAACTTCTGAACATCGGCAGAAACGATTACAGGATCTCTGTTGTACTGCATCTGGCGGCAGGGCATTTTGCTTTGAATGATTCTTCATACAAAGCGTATACCAAAAGCGATCAGCCAAACCCAAACAGGGAATTAATCTCGAAACTGCAGGAAGAAGGTGTCAGGATTGAGTTATGCGGGGTTACAATGGCAAATAATGGATGGATTGCAGATAATCTGCTGCCGGGTATAATAATACTTTCTGTTGGAGCATATGCAAGGATCATTGATCTTGAAAAGCAGGGTTATTCTTATATCAGATATTAGGGTGTTATCTTGTATTCAGGAACGCTAAGTCAAACCGTATGTATTGGATTTGTCTAATAGTAAACGTGCAGATGAAACGTGTTATTTCATTATTCTGCAATAAGTTATAAGTCAATTGCTCAAATTAGTACGGCAGTAATTGACAAAAATTTCCAATTTAGCATTTCTTCATTCTTTCATTTGAATTTGCTTTGTTTTGTATTAGTTTAATATAATCTGCCGAAGCGGTCATATAATCTTAAATTTAAAGGATACAATCTAAATGCATTGAAATCCTTGAGTAATTTTGTCATATTTAAAAAGCACATTTTGTGTTAAAACTGAGTTTCAGGAGTAGACAATGAAAATTTCACTACATATTCTTTTGGGATTCTTATGGATTTTCACAACCGTTACCTTGCATGCACAGCCGCAATATTTTAATTATGATGTATCGAATGGAACGAATAATTCATTTCCATTTAATGTTACTACCGGGAAAACCACACAAACTTTATATCTACCCGGGGCTTTCACACAGCCAACTCCCGCGCCATCAGGAGATATTACGAAAATATATTTCCAGCCTAACACAGGCGGCTCAACAACATATACACGGTTTACTATAAAAATGGGATTGACGACAGATATTGACCTGCCAACAGGCGGATGGTATACAGGAAGTTTGACAACTGTTTTTGATTCAACCGGTTTTTTCCTCTCAGGTTCAGCAGGACAGTTTACAGGGATAGCATTACAGACGCCTTTTGTTTATGATAATACCAAAAGCCTGATTGTAGAAATTAACCAGTGCGGGCATTCGGGTTCAGGAATAATTATTCGTTACACAATATTATCAGGGAATAAAAGAAGCGCAGGTCCTCTATCTCCCGGCAGCTGCCCTCATCTATGGGGTAACCAAAATGGTTATTCAACGCATACGGGGATTGATGTTAATCCAATTGTCGGTATAAACCCAATCAGCGGAAATATACCGAATAGTTTTATCTTGGAGCAGAATTACCCAAACCCGTTCAACCCGGTTACATCAATCAGGTTCTCAATACCTAAGTCAAATTTCGTAACAATTAAGATCTACGACGCAATAGGTAATGAGGTTGGAAAACCGGTTAACGACCAAGTTAATGCCGGTACATATGAAGTTAAGTTTGACGCGTCACAACTTTCAAGCGGTGTTTACTTCTATACTCTTATAGCGGGTGATTTTACATCAACAAAAAAAATGGCACTTATAAAGTAAAGGCTGGTAGTGAGTTTGATCTATTGCATTAAGGACGAATTAAAATTCGTCCTTTTTTTACAAATTTAGGTCAGTTATTGTCACTTTGCGTATTTTTATCTGTCAAAGCTTATAGAACCATAAATCTAAATTTTTTGTTAATTTTAATAGAATTAATAATTCTTCATTTTTTCATTTGAATTTGCTTTGTTTTGTATTAATTTAAGATAATCTGAGAATCTCATAATATAAATAAAATGAGAGCAATAATTACCTTCGTTTTTTCAGCCCTCTTATTCTTTGGCGCTTTTTCTCCTTCAAATTCACAAAACCTTAAGAAGACGAAAATCAAGGCTGATCTGTTTTATCTAGACGTTCTGAATTTCTATTCTTCTGAGGGAACGCGCTCCAGGGTGGATGTTTACGTGGAAATTCCGCTGAAGAACATGGAGTTTAAGAAATCCAAATCGGATAAATCAAGTTATGTATCTAAATTCGATCTCAATATTGATGTTGTTGATAATGCTGAAAATGTCATTTATAACAATGTTTCAAAAGAGGAGGTAACGACTAAGGAGACCGGGCAGGAATATCTGTCTCAGAATTCCCAGATCCTGACCAGGAATCTGTTCTTGCCTCCGGGTGATTACGTTGTTAAGGTTTCTATTTTTGAGCAAAGCACTAAGAAACGATTTGAGAAAGATAAAAAGATCAAGGTAGAAGACTATTCTACACAGCCGCTGAGCATAAGCGATGTAATGATAGTATCCCGGCTATCTGATAATGAAGGAAAAAAGACAATCACTCCCGATGTTGAGCGGAATGTTGGAATTGTTGACACATTTTATCTATTCTATTTTATTTACAAAAATAATGAAGATCAGAAAGTTGATGTTAACTGCAGGATAATTGATTCTGAGAACAAAGAGGTTTACATTAACAAGGAGACTATTGATTTGTCGAATGGTCTGGCATTTCAGAACCAGGTTTTTATGGCGGTACCCACTACAGATTTTGGCTATGGCAAATATACAATTCAAATTTCAGCAGCCAGCAATAATTACAATGCCGAATCTAATTCAACGTTCCAGAACCTGAGCCCCGATTTTCCCGCTCCGCTTAAGGATATTGATTTGCTGATCGATCAGCTGCAGTATATTGCAAAGGATGATGAAATGAAATATATGCGTGATGGTAAAGACAGCGCAGAAAGACAGAAACGATTTCTGAGCTTCTGGAAGAAAAAGGACCCAAGCCCTAACAGTAAAAGAAATGAAGTAATGCAGGAATATTACATGCGCTTAATGACGGCTGATAAGTTCTTTTCTACAACTTATACTCCCGGCTGGAAGACCGATATGGGAATGGTATTCATAATCTTCGGCCAGCCGAGTAATATTGAAAGGCATCCATATGAAATGGACCAAAAGCCCTATGAGATCTGGGATTATTATGAAGACAATAAACAATTTGTATTTATAGATAATACCGGATTTGGAGATTACAGGCTTATTACTCCTATCTGGGATACATTCAAATTTGGTAAGTAACTAAATTTGCTGTTTGGCCGTAAGTGTTTTCGAAGCCAGAATTAAAAGAAGGATACTAGTATCCTTCTTTTTTGTTTAACTCTGCTGTGATACCGTTTAACAGATTTTTTAAGGATGTTTCATCCTTGATTTTATAATCACCTTCAATATTTACTGTTTCTATCAAATGAGTAGGTCCGCCTATTGTAACCAAATTCACATTTGCGGAGTTAGTGCTATCAACCTGAAGTCTATAATCTTGCTTGACACTTCTGAATTTAGAGATCTTTGCAATCTCGTTTTCAAGAGCGCCCCTCCCGGATTTCCGCATTTTTTCACCCAAGCTGTTATAATGTGACTGCAATTCAGGACTTAAAACGTTCCAGGCTTTTGTCATATCTCTTTGTTCCGCAGCAACAATAAATGCTACTACCGCTCCATCAGGTGTTTTGTGAATGTTTTGGCATCCGGAAAAAAACGTCACTATTAATATTGATATAAACGATATAAATTTCACTGAATTAACTGATTTCATTGTTGTTGTAATCCTGTTTTTATTTCTGTAAATTTACAAATATATTTTATCATATTCTCAAAAATAATGAAGATCAGAGTCCTTTTATTAATAGTTATTGCCGTTATTTTGAATGATTTAGCGTATTCACAGAATCCGGGTGATGTTGCCATTAACGAGATCATGTATGCTCCTACGCCGGCTACCAATGAATGGTTTGAACTCTATAACAACACTGCCAATCCTATTAATCTTGCGAACTGGAAATGGAAAGATGCAACGGCAACTCTTCGTATAATAACTACTCTGAATATTAACATAAATGCAGGTGGTTTTGCAATTGTTTGCCAGGACTCAACTACTTTCAGATCAACTTATCCGGGTTTTAACGGACTGCTCTTGCAGCCAAATAACAGCTGGAGTGCATTAAATAATACAGGCGATCAGCTTATTTTGTTTAACGGAACCGGTACGGCAATAGACAGCATTAATTTTACTTCAAGCTGGGGAGGGTCTTCGGGAAGCAGATCATTAGAAAGAGTGAATTCAGCCGCTCCAACAAACCAGCAGACTAACTGGGGTACTTCAATTGCCTTGGCCGGGGCTACGCCTAATTTGAGGAATTCGATCTCACCGGCGAATAATGATCTTGTACTGAATATTTTATCATTCAGCAGCAATACTCCGCTCATTGGGTCGAATCTCCAGATAACTGCAAATGTTAAGAACAGGGGTTTACTGCCTGCTGCATCTTATGCAGTATCGTTTTATGAGGACTATAACAAAGACAGCATTCCTGTTCCATCTGAATTGATAGTTACAGTAAATTCTTCGGGTCCTTTGAATGCCGGTGATTCTGCAAACTTTAATGCAAATGACCTGTTAGATAGTCTTGGATTAAGACAGTACATTGCAGTTGTAACTTTTGCCGGTGATGAGGATACAACTAATAATAAGAAAACAGGACAGGTGAATGTCATATCTGCAGGCGGCTTTGATTCACTTGCAGTTAACGAAATTATGTATGCACCAACAGCCAATACGGGTAAAGAATGGTTTGAGATATATAATAAGACAAATAGTGCGGTAAACCTGGCAAACTGGAAATGGAAAGATGCAACCGGTTCAATAAATACAATTACAACTCAGGCAATTATGATTCCGGCAAATGGTTTCGCAGTTATCTGCGAGGATTCTTCAGCCGTAAAAGGATTTTATCCTCTGAATACCGGTGTGGTTATTCAAAGCTCCTGGAGCGCACTTAATAATACAGGCGATAACCTTGTGTTATTCAATTCTGCAGGTGTGATAATAGACAGCATTACATTTACTTCCTC
This sequence comes from Ignavibacteria bacterium, assembly GCA_030835005.1. Classification (GTDB taxonomy): domain Bacteria; phylum Bacteroidota; class Ignavibacteria; order Tepidaquicellales; family OLB5; genus OLB5. The sequence goes on from JAUQWT010000277.1 coordinate 7,977, forward strand.
TTGGGGAGGAAGTACAGGAAATAAATCTCTTGAAAGAATTTCAGTTTCTGCACCAACTAATCAGCAATCAAACTGGGGCACCAGTGTTTCACCAATTGGGGCAACTCCAAACCGGGTAAATAGTTTAACTCCAAAACCCAATGACCTGGCTCTGAGCAATATTACTTTCAGCAGAACAACTCCCTCTATTGGTGATACACTTGGCATTACAGCACAGGTTAAGAACAGGGGATTGAACTCCGTAACAAACTACACTGTTTCTTTCTATGATGATTACAACAGGGATAGTATTCCAAATCCGGGTGAACTAAAGATAACGATGAATTCTTCAGGAACAATTAATGCCGGTGACTCTGCAAATTATACTTATTTACAGGTTCTTGATAGCGCAGGATTCAGGCAGTATATATCGGTTGTAACATTTACTCTTGATGAAGACACTACTAATAACAAGCTAACCAAAGGTATCGAAGTATCAGGCGGAAGTACTGCCGGAAGAGTGCTTGTAAATGAAATAATGTATGATCCTCCGACAGGTGAATGTGAATGGGTGGAATTGTTCAATAATTCTGATTCTGTAGTTAATCTTAAAAACTGGAAAATACAGGATAATGGAACTACGCAAGTTGTAATTACAGCAAGTGATTATTTGTTGAACCCTGACCAGTATGTGGTTATCAGTCAGGATGATACAATTTTCAGCTTTCACCCAGGGCTGCAGCCGGAAAAAGTTATCATAAATTCTTCACTGCCTCAACTTAACAATACAGGAGATGCTGTCATCATAAATAAGATAAATGGGTCACTCTCTGATAGAGTTGATTATCTTCCGGATTGGGGCGGCTCTAATGTATCGCTTGAGAGAATAAATATTAATGGCGCTTCAAGTGATTCTTCGAATTGGGCTAGCTCGATTGACTGCGAAAAGTCAACACCTGCCAGAGAGAACTCAATCTCAGCAGCAACTCACTATAATGCGGGCGATCTTATCATAAATGAGATCATGGCAAGCCCACTAAGCAATAGTTCAGAGTACATTGAACTTTACAATCCAACATCACAAACAATCAATATTGTAGGCTGGCTTTATTCTGAAACCGGAAGCACTAAGGGTATAACTGATACTTGCGCTGCGTTGATAAAACCAGGCACATATGCAGTAATTGCAGCCGATACTTCGATCTACAATACGTATTCTTATCTTCGCACTCCGGATTCAACTCAGAAAGTTTTTGTTATTGGTTCGCTGGGATTGAATAATGATGGTGACCTGGTAAAAATTGCTGATGTATTTAAAACAAAAATTGATAGCGTGTACTACTCAGATAACTGGTATAACCCAAATCTTCCCGGAAGCGGAAGGTCGCTTGAAAAGATCAATCCATCATTAAACGGTAATGATGGAAAGAACTGGAGCAGCTGTACTTATCCAAATGGCGGCTCACCCGGTTTGAAAAACAGCATATTTACAAACCTGCAGCCCGGCGGAGGTGAAGTTACTGTTTCACCGAATCCGTTTTCACCTGATGGCGATGGGTATGAAGATTTTACAATAATTAGCTATAAGCTATCAAGCACAGTTTCACAGGTCAGACTGAAACTTTTTGACGTAAAAGGAAGGCTTATCAAAACAATATTGAATAACCAAACTTCGGGCCCACAGGGGCAAATCGTTTATAACGGTCTGGACGACGACAACAGGAAACTCAGGCTTGGTATTTATATTATTTTTCTGGAGGCTTTAAATGACCAGAACGGAGTTGTTGAAACAATAAAAACAACAATGGTTGTTGGTGCTAAACTGTAGTATTATTCTATAAGATCAAGAGTCTTGCAAAAGAACAAACCCAGGCAAAAACCAGAAGCAGGAAATAAAGAACTTTATTTTTACATTCTGCTTGTATTGGTTACATTTGCAGTGTATTCAAATTCCCTGAATAATGAATTTGTCTTTGACGACGAATCTGTAGTGCTTGGTGACGAATCTATAACATCTCTTTCCAATATCCCGAAATATTTCACAGCTGAGCAGGGCTTTCACAAAGTAATAGGCAGATATTACAGACCTGTTGTTTCTGCTACGTACGCAATGGATTATGCATTATGGGGATTGAAACCGTTTGGATTCCATTTAACAAACGTTTTAATCCATGTAATAAATGTACTGCTGTTATTCGGACTTCTTAGGCTGATGTTTGAAAAGTCAACTTCTAAGTTTAAAGATTACGGCATACTTATCGGAACTTTGATATTTGCTTTGCACCCGATTCACACAGAAGCAGTTGCATGGGTAAGCGGGAGGACTGACAGTCTATCATGCACTTTTTTCTTTGCTTCGTTTATTTACTATCTGAAATTTTCTAAGAAAAGCAGTGGGTCCAATTTAGTCCTGACTTTATTCTTCTACCTGTTTGCACTGCTTGCCAAAGAAATGGCTATTACTCTGCCTGTAATGATAATCTTGTATGATTTGGTTGTTGTTAGGTTGAGAGTTAAAGACGCATTGAAGGGCAAAGCGAAAATATACGGCGCGCTTATAGTCCTTTCAATTGCCTACCTGTTACTGCGATGGGCAGTTTTGAAAGATATACCGCAGCGGGAAAGTTACTTCTATTTTTACGGTAAAGATACGGCCACTGCGATTTACACAATGCTTCAAACTATTCCCATATACTTCAAGCTTGCAGTTTTTCCAATCGGAATGGTTTATCATTACGGTGGTTTTCTGCCATATCTTTCTTCCCCTGCGGATTTTGGAGTGATCTTCGCAGTTGCATTCCTTGCCGTAACAGGTTTTGTTGCTTTTTATCTTTACAGAAGAATGCCGGTTGTATCATATGCTCTCATTTTTTTCTTTATCACCTTATTGCCTGTCTTGAATATAGTGCCTACTATGAATTTTATGGCTGACCGCTTTCTCTATATCCCTTCTGTCTTTCTCAGCCTGATCACAGTAACCGTTCTGTTCAAATATTATACTCCTAAATCGAAGAACATTATTTATTCAATAACAGTAATAATTCTGGTTGGTTATGGGTTCATGACAATCGTAAGAAATGCAGAATGGAAGACTAATGATATACTGTTTATGAGCGCTGACGGTATTCCGGGCTCTGTATTGTATGTTAATATAGGAAATATTTATGCAAATAAAGGGCAGTATGACATTGCTGAAAAGTATTACAGGAAGGCAATTGACCTGAGAGTTGAGACAATACTTGGCAATAATAATATGGGTAAGCTGTTTATGATAAAGGGTAATATGGATTCTGCCTACTATTACATTCACAAGGCTTACACACTGGATTCACTTTCCCCGGAGCCGATTCATACAATGGCACAGCTTTATGCAAGGGGGGAAAAAATTTCTGAATCAATTTACTGGCTGGAAAAACTTCAAACCGTTACTCCTAATTATATGAATTCGGTACAAATGCTGCAGGAACTAAAAGCACGGCAGCAAATGCCATTGCAGCATGATGACGGATTGAATAAACAGGTGAATCCAAAAGTTGCAATGCTTGAGGGCTCTTCATATAAGAATTATCAGGAAAAAAAGTTTGATAAAGCGATCGAAGAACTTACTGAGCTTGTTAATCTGAATCCGGCAGGGGCATCGGGTTATAATAATAATATCGGGATGTGCTATCTTGACGGACAGAAGTACAATGAGGCAATCAAGTATTTTGAACTTGCAGTAAAAGAGAAACCGGATTTTTCAAGCGCAGTAAATAATCTGGGGTTTTGTTACGAGAAGCTTGGTGATAGAACAAATGCAGAAAAATATTACAAGAAAGCCCTGGAACTTGATCCAAACAACCAGCTGGCCAAAGATAATCTAAGTAAGCTGAAATAGCTTAGAGCAAATTACTTGCAAGTTCTGCAAGTTCAGAACGCTCACCTTTTAACAGATTTATATGAGCAGAAAGGTTTTGACCCTTAAAATGCTCAATAAGATAAGTAAGTCCGTTTGACTGTGAATCAAGATACGGATGATCTATCTGGTAAACGTCACCCGTAAATACAATTTTTGCACCTTCGCCAACCCTGGTTATAATTGTTTTTACTTCATGGGGAGTCAAATTCTGCGCTTCATCAACAATGAAAAATATCCGCTGAAGGCTTCTGCCTCTTATATAACTTAATGGCTCTATTACAAGCTTCTGGTCTTTGACCATCTGTGTTATTTGCTGATGCTGTTTTTCGGTTTCCTGGTATTGATCCTGTATGACTTTCAGGTTATCCCAAAGCGGCTGCATGTAGGGAGCGAGCTTGCTCTCAACATCGCCTGGAAGATAACCAATATCCTTATTGCTTAGAGGCACCACAGGCCTAGCAATATAAATCTGTCTATAGTACTTCTTAATGTTAAGAGCAGAAGCAAGCGCCAAGAGAGTTTTTCCTGTTCCGGCTTTGCCTGTAATTGTCACTAGCGGAATGTTAAGGTTTGTGAGCGCGTCTATTGCAAAGGTCTGTTCTGCATTTCTTGGCTTAATACCATACACAGCGTTCTTATCAACTTTCCTGAGCTTTTCGTTCTTCAGGTCGATTGCCGCAAGTACTGAGTGACTTGAGTTCCGAAGAACAAGATATTTATTCGGAACAACTTCTGTTTTCGATTTTTTAAGAGTGCTCTTAATGGGAATTTCAAACGGAGGCTGGTAAAGTTTTTCTATCAGTTCATGATTGAAATTCTCTATAGTTTCTTTACCGCTATAAAGCTCTTCAACACTGGTGATCTTATCTGTGCTGTAATCTTCAGCA
>JAUQWT010000278.1 GCA_030835005.1 Ignavibacteria bacterium
AATGGGCTTCTATATTTCTTTCACAGGTAATATTACTTACAAGCCGAATGAATCGACGCTAATTGCTTATGAAATTGTAAGGGGTACCGGCGTTGAAAATCTGCTTTTGGAAACCGATACTCCTTACCTGCCTCCTGTTCCATATCGCGGCAAGAAGAATGAGCCCTCTTATATTAAACACACAGCTGCATTGATAGCAGAGTTAAAGGGATTAAGTGTTGAAGAATTGGGGGAAACCACTACAGAGAATGCCAAGAGACTGTATAGAATTTGAAGGTACAATACATGCTTCTATAGGCTTGTGAAAAAATCTTCTTAACACTAATATAGTAAACTTAATACCAAATTAATAATTCCTTAATTATAGCACTCTAATTTTGGGTAATCAATCAACATTTGTTTTGGATTACAAAGACTTCCTGAATATTCCGGAGATAAAAGAGAAGTTCAGCATTATGTATGATGAACAGAAAAAGCTCTTCAGAGATTTATATAAACCGGGAGGATTTGATAAAGAGCATCTGGATCTTGTAAGCATGAAAACTGCCATTATCTCAACTGACCTATATTTTACAACATTGCTTAAAGAAAACACAGATAAATCAATTTAAAAAAGGCGGGTTGACCCGCCTTTGAAATCACATTCTTCACATGTTCTTAATGGTAATGAGCAAAATCATTATCACCGTTTGTATTGAGTTTAACTTCAAATTTAATCTTGAAACCATAAGTTTGCCCCGGCCTTGAGTCACTTGAAATAACCGGTCTGAGTATTCCAAACACATTCTTCCCATTTGTAAGTCCGCCATACTTCTTACCGCTTAACCAAAAACAATAAATTGGGTTTTCAGTCAAAGGAAAATTAAAATAACCCCAGAACTCAGTTGACTCCTGAGTAAAATCAGCTGTATCCAACGCCGTTCCAACATTATCAGTTATCACTGTCAGTGTGTCAAAATCGGTTTGACTGGAATTGCTCTTGACCTGGAACCATCTAGAGACATAGCCGGCATCAAGCAATTGATCCATCAAGAAACCAGTACGCAAATAGAAATTTGAGCCGGTAGAATCCTGTCCACCATAAAGACTAGCGTCTCTTAAATTATAGCTTCCAAGACAATTCACACCATCCAGCAAGTTAATTCCGTTAAGGCTGCCTGCACTGGAATCTTCTTCAACCCAAATGCTGTCATAATGTTTTAAGTTGGGATTTTCAACCTTATCGTTTGTTATCCCTGCGTCATCACAGCCGCTAAAAAAAGTAATTGTAAAAAAAGCTGATACAGCAAATAAAGAAACATATATTAACGGACTCTTGAATATATTCTTCATTGATTTATTTTCTTAATTTATAATTAGTTTTGGTTATAATTCAAACTTCATCCCTGTGTATATCTTAATAGTGGATGTTGTTATCTTCTTGATAGTTTCGCTGCTTCCAAGATTGTTTAAACCTCCGTACTCGTAATTGCCGCCTAATAGAACACCCATATATTTGTTGAACATGTAGGCAAACTGCAGGTTACCCGTTAAACCCAGATCAAAATTCTTGACTTTATAAAGAGGGTTTTCGGTCTGTGAAAGCAGAAGGCCGAAATAAGGACCCAGGTTGCCGTCAACTCTCACTTTAGGGCCAATATTGAAATCAAAATATATCAGAAGCGGAATATTGAAATAATTCAGGTTTGTTTTTTCACCGTTTGATGCTTCGAATCCTTTATTAGCATACTGCAATCCTGTTGTAAATCCAAAACCCAGGAAATTTAATGAAAGATTTGCACCAAAGGAAGGACCGACTTTAGATGAAGTGGAGGTTAATTTGCCTGTTGTATCAGGTTTATTAAATTCGAAATTTGTATTGGCAATGCCAACACCAAGCTGGATGTCAACATCAAGACTGAATAAAGCATTTCTCTTCGCAAGCAGCTTTTCTGCTTCTTTAAAATGAGGTTTTATGCTGTACCTATCCCCCGATAGCGAACCGGTACAAATAAAAACCAGCAATGCAAATACCGCAATTGACCTCTTAAAGAAAGTATTAATTTTCATTTTTTTCTGTATTGTTTTTTGAAATATCCTAATAGAATTCTCTATTTTTTAGCGTATTCTTCATAAGTGGTTGCGTGGTCCGGGTCAAAGTCCATAAGCTTTCGATAAATTGTCTTATCATAATAATCTACGAGCGAAGTTGCAATCTCAAGATACTTGGCTTCAAAAAAAGCCTTTATCACGAAAGATCTTACTTCAGTTTTTTTGATCTTCCCAATCATCTCCAACGATTCAGCAACTCTTTCAAGTGCAGTTCTTTTGTCATACTGCAGTGAATCAATTCCGGAGAAATGATAGATCCAAAAAGCCTTCCGGAAATTGTCATACTTTGAATTGAGGAGTTCTGAAGGATATGCGCTTCTGGACTGTTTTAAGCTTGAGTTATCAACCCACCCGGAACCATCGCTATTTGCAATTGCAAGGTTTACCAAATTTTGCGCTTTCTGATATCTTTGAGTGCCAAGGTTAGGCTCCCATGAGTCATCATCAATCCCGATAACCATATACGCATAATAATCAAGGAAGCTTGTGAGCTTATTATACTTCAGGTCATCATGATAAAAGCTCTGCCCTTTAATGTAATTAAAGCTCCACGTTTCATCTTTAATTCTGAATATCGTTGTGAAATTCTCAGTCCTATATACATTTCTCTGAACACTAATAACCATCTGGGCTGCATAACTATCAAACCCGGTAGAGGAAGTGAAGAAAAACTGGAAGTTACATTTGATCTTATATGGCTTTCCTTTGACATCGTTAACAATATTCTCATCAGTGAACCTGGTCTTATTCAGGTAGTTTTGAACATCGATCTTAAAATTAGAAAGCCTATCTCTGATATCAACGTTAAGAGAACTCAGGTCAACATCAACTACGGCATCTAGCTCTTGCGAATGCAGCTTGCTGCCGTATGCAAAGGAAATCAAGAAACATATAATCCAGAAACTATTTTGCATTTTCAACAAATATTCCCTATTTTTACACATAAAGTTAATCAAAGAAGCTGTTATAATCAATCCATGCTATTTTAAGCAAAAAATATGCCTAAGAGCTTTACATTCATAATTGTTTTCTTACTTGTTTCGTTCCGCATTTCTTTTTCCCAGTTTGAGCTGCTTGATATCGGTGCAAAGCCTATATCCCTAGGTGGAGCCTTTACTTCGCTTGCAAATAATTCGAACGCAGTCTATTATAATCCTGCCGGTATTTCTCAATTGCCGTTCAGGGAAATATCGATCTTTTACTCACCCGCCCCGTTTGGTTTGAAAGAACTTGCAAATGGTTCTGTAAATTATGTTGAACCTACTAAGTACGGAGCATTCGGTCTTTCTGCTAAGACTTATGGTTTTGAGTTGTACAAAGAAATCACTGCAACGGTTACGTATGCAAACAATTACAGAAATAAGATTTTTTACGGTGCTAATGTAAATTACTATAACCTTAAGATACAGAACTATGGTTCGGCTTCAACAATTGGAATAGATATCGGAGTACTTGCTTACATAACAGATTTTCTGAGATGGGGATTTTCAGCATTTAATCTTAACAGGCCTTCTATCGGGACTCAAAAAGACAAACTGCCTCAGGTTTATCGGACGGGAGTTTCGGTTCAACCGAGGAACGATCTGAATTTTGTTCTGGATATTGAGAAAGATACGCGCTACACAACATCAGTTAAAGCAGGGGTAGAATATTCTCTTTACAATATGATTGATCTAAGAGCAGGGATTGGCACAGAGCCGACGCGATTTTCCGGCGGTGTAGGGATATACTATTCGCTGTTTGAAATAGGCTACGGGTTTTACAATCACCAGGATTTAGGATTAACTCACCAGGGAACAATTACAATTAACTTTGGAGGAGAAAAAGGCAGGAAAATAGTTCGTGAATCCTTAAAGAGAGCTTTTACAAAAGGTAAAAAATAAATTCCTGAATCAACGTTTACAAGCTAACTTAATAACTCTACACTATCACCTTCAAAATCCGTTATGATCTTTCTCAATTCATCAGGCAGTCTTTCCGGACGGTTAGTATTGCAGTTCAGATTTACCTGCACGGACTTTTGCGTCACAAGCAAGGCATTCGTTTCGGATTTGTAAATCAAATGCTCAAAGCAAAAGCTAGAATTCTTTATATAGGAAATCCTTGTATAGATATCCAGAAGATCATCAACCATCGCCGGCGATTCGTAATCAATTTCATTACGCTTAACATTTATTTTTAAACCATCACTGAATATACCGGTTGGAAGAAGCTGAATGCCAAGATTGCGGACATATTCCACTCTGCCGATCTCACAATATTCAAGATATATCGCATTGTGAACGATGCCTTGAGAATCAACCTGAAAATTGCGGACACGCAGCTGAAACAGATGTTTATACTTAGATTTGTCTAATTCCATTTATTTTAAAATGCGCAGACAGGAATGTCTGTGCTACTGGTTTCCTTTTTAACAGAATCTCTTTGTCGGAAGAATCTACGACGATGAGTCATAATGATTTGAATATTTCTATTGCCTGTTCAGTTTGTTCAATGCTTACATCAAGGTGAAAAACGACACGCATTTTGTTAACACCGTCATTGGTTAAAAGTAACCCTTTCTTTTCAAGCTTCTCTCTAATTACGGAAGCATTCTTCTTAGTTATGAATATTACAATATTTGTTTGAACGGAATCCATATCAATTTCTATAAAAGGCAATCTTGATATCTCTTCTGCAAAATGTCGGGCATTTTGATGATCTTCTTTTAATCTATCGATGTTATTATCCAGCGCATAAAGCGCGCCAGCCGCTATTATACCTGATTGGCGCATTCCACCGCCTAATATCTTGCGGAACTTATGCGCTTTGGTAATAAAATCAACGTCACCGCAAAGTATTGAACCAATCGGTGCACCAAGTCCTTTCGAAAAGCAAAACGAGATCGAATCAACAAAAGAAGAATACTCTTCAATACTTATACCTGTTTCAACCGATGCATTGAAAATTCTTGCACCATCTAGATGCAATTTCAAGTTTTGTTTCTTAGTTAAGCTGCTTATCTTTTTGATTTCATCCAATGGATAGATAGTACCACCGGCGCGATTATGAGTATTTTCGATACAAACAAGAGATGTTTTTGGGTAATGATACCAATCAGGCCTGATGTGTCTTTCCACTTCATCAACATGCATCACTCCGCTTTTACCTTTAAGAGGCATTACCTGCACACCTGAAATGAATGAAGGCCCGGCAACTTCATATTTAACTATGTGTGAATCCCACTCAGCGATGATTTCCTCTGAAGGGTTGGTGTGACACTTGATAGCAAGCTGGTTAGCCATACATCCCGAAGTCACAAATAATGCAGCAGGCTTGCCAGTCAGCGCACTGCATTTTTCCTGTAACTTATTGACTGTTGGGTCATCACCCCAAACATCATCTCCCACTACTGCGGTAGCTATTGCTTCGCGCATAGCTTTTGAGGGTTTGGTAACTGTATCAGACCTAAGGTCAATGTACTTAATCATGATTGGTAAACTGTTTCGATAACAAACTCTTTTTTTTCTGAAACTTTTAGGCAAATATAACAGTATTTTGAGTTCCAGGAAACCGATTTAGGTATTTCCTGGAACTGCCACTTTACAATAAAAATCCCCGTACATAAAGCCGGGGATCTATTTACAATTCACACCAAATCTCTTAGTCTACTCGGCTTCATCTTCTTCACCAACAACACTGGCAACCGCAGAGATCGTATCCCCTTCATGAAGTTTGATAAGCCTCACTCCCTGAGTATTCCTACCCATCACACGAATCTCTCCAAGGTTTTGCCTGATCATAATTCCTTTTGTTGTAATGATCATAAGGTCATCATTATCTACAACTTCTCTTATAGAGATAACGTTGCCATTCTTATCGCTGGATTTCATCGTTATAACTCCTTTGCCGCCACGCCTGGTCATACGGTAATCCTGCAAATCACTCCGCTTGCCGAAACCCTTATCTGTAACAACAAGTATGGTAGTTCCTGCCCTCTTAACAGCAACAAGGCCTACAACATAATCTTTCTTGCCAAGTCTAATAGCTCTTACCCCGGCTGCTGTTCTGCCCATTGAGCGTACATCGCTTTCATTGAAGCGAATAGCCATTCCACCGTGAGTGCCAATTAGAATTTCCTGTTTGCCATTAGTAAGCTGCACATCTATTAATTTATCATCTTTTCCAAGACTGATTGCAATAATACCGCCTTTGCGCGTATTTTCAAAATTACTGATATCGGTTTTTTTCATAACACCCTGTTTGGTGACCATGGTGATATACATTTCTTCACCGAAATCTTTAACATTAAGTATAGCAGTTATCTCTTCTTCTTTGGATTTGCCTATATAATTCGCAACGGAATAACCTTTGGCTGTTCTTGATGCTTCCTGTATCTCATGCACTTTAAGCATATAGCATTTACCAAGATCAGTGAAAAACATCAAATGATTGTGCGTCGAAGCCACAAACATATGCTCGATGAAATCATCTTCCCTTGTAGTTGCGCCAATAATACCTTTTCCGCCGCGAGACTGCCTACGATAACCGCTGACCGGTGTGCGTTTGATATAGCCGTTATGGCTTATAGTTATTACAACGTCTTCTTCCTTAATGAATTCCTTAATGAAATCATCATCACTGATCTTTCTGGCATTCATTACTATTTCAGTTCTTCTTTCGTCGCCATACGTCTCTTTGAGCTCTTTAAGTTCGTCGCTTAAGATCTCACGCCTTAGCTGATCACTTGCGAGAATCCTTTTTAGTCTCTCGATAGTTTTCAATAGCTCTCGGTATTCTTCTTCAATCTTTTTGCGTTCTAGTCCGGTTAAGCGCTGCAATCTCATTTCAAGGATCGCCTTTGCTTGTATTTCGGAAAGCTTGAATTTCTTCATAAGGCTTTCTTGCGCTGTAGGTACATCTTTTGATTTCTTGATAACTTTGATAATTTCATCGATGTTATCAAGTGCTATCATGTAACCTTCAAGTATATGTGCCCGCTTTTCAGCAGCATCAAGATCAAACTTAGTACGGCGGATAATGACGTTAAGCCTATGAGAGATAAAACTTTCCATCATATCCTTAAGTGTAAGTACTCTGGGAATACCGTCAACCAGTGCCAAGAGTATCACTCCAAAAGTAACCTGCATCTGAGTATGCTTGAAAAGGTTATTCAGTATCACATTTGCTGCACCACCGCGCTTTACCTCGATAACTACACGCAGACCGTCTTTATCTGATTCATCCCTGACATCTGAAATATCTTCGATCTTCTTATCGCGAACTAAATGAGCGATATTTTCTATTAAATTCGCCTTATTTACCTGGTAAGGCAGCTCTGTGATGATTATGCTTTCTCTATCACCTTTTCCTACTTCAATGCCGGCCTTTGCCCGGATTATGATCTTTCCTCTTCCTGTTGTGTATGCATCTTTCACTCCATCAAAGCCCCAAATGATACCGGCTGTCGGGAAATCCGGTGCTTTGATATACTTCATGATCTTTTCCACAGGCAGTGTCTTATCTTTTATAAGAGCAATCAAACCGTCAACAACTTCAGTCAGGTTATGCGGCGGTATATTAGTTGCCATACCAACAGCTATACCGCTGGAACCGTTAACCAGAAGATTTGGAAGTATTGTTGGCAGAACAGAGGGTTCTTTAGCTGTATCATCGTAATTAGGTATAAAATCTACTGTGTTCTTATCAAGATCGGCAAGGATATTACTTGATATTTGTGCCAGCCTTACTTCTGTATAACGCATCGCTGCAGGTGAGTCACCATCAACAGAACCGAAATTGCCCTGGCCGTCAACAAGCGGGTACCGAAGTGAGAAATCCTGTACCATACGCACAATTGTATCGTAAACTGCCTTATCACCGTGAGGATGATATTTTCCAAGCACATCACCAACAACTCTTGCAGACTTTTTATATGCACGGTTTGGCTGAAGTCCAAGTTCATTCATTCCATAGAGCACGCGCCTGTGCACGGGTTTCAAGCCATCCCTAACATCAGGCAAAGCACGGGCAACAATTACGCTCATGGAGTAATCGAGGTAAGAGCTCTGCATTTCCTCTTCAATGTTGACAGGAATTATTTTTTCGTTAGCCATAAATTTTTAAAATTGTGAAATAGTGAGATTGTGAAATTGAAATCAATAAATCTGTTTACTTGACAATACTCTCGCTTTACATTACAGGCTTAATGCCCTGCATAGCTCTTAACATGCCAATCTGCCCTGTATGATAACAGTCATGATACAATAACTGCCGGAAGAAAACAATTCTCTCTTCGGAGGATTCAAACAATTCACTTCCAAGTGAAGCGGCAATTTTAATGCATTCATCATTTAATGCGCGAAGCTTGCTAACTTCATCTTGCCAGGATTCTTCTGTCCGGACTTCGGGTAATGCCGTCCAGTTATTTTCTTTAGCGTTCAGTGCAGTACCTTCTTTTACGTATGTCAAAGCCCAATATTTCCAATATGCTACATGCCTTACTATTTCCCAAATGCAATGCCTCTCAGGAGCAGGCAGGTACAATGCCTCAGTGTTCGAAAGACCTTCAACCTGTTTCAGCAGGCTGGCCTGCCAGAAATTTTTATCAAGTGTGAATTGGCTAAAATCATTTAAATAAGATTTAACCGGATCAAGCTTTTCTGCTTCCAATTTTACCTGTTAATTAATTAAATTTTAGTAATTTAATATAGATGCGGAAATATCTATTAATGAGATGAAAATAACTAAAAATAAAGTTTAATTCAATTCAGAAATGAGTTCCGAAAGGATAGTATTGAGCTTCTCTGAGGCGATCTTTGCTGTTGAGAGTATACTTTCGTGTGAGGCAGGAATAACAGAATTCTCCTTTAATAAATTTGTTATTACCGAGATTGCTGCAACATTCATCCTTGCTTTTTTTGCTGCATATACTTCAGGAATTGTTGACATTCCTGCTGCATCGATCATAAACCGTTTCTGCATTTTAATCTCGGATTTCGTTTCATAGGTTGGGCCAGGATAGCAGCCGTAAACACCTTCATGCAGCTTAATGTTTTTTTGAAGGCAAATTTCCTTCAATCTACCCGCAAGGAATTCTGAATAAGGAAACTCTGCCTTTTGATAAACAAGCTTATCGATAAAGTTAATGTGTGAATCAATAAGCATTAGATCTCCTTCGGCAAAATTCTCGTTCAGCCCGCCTGCCGCATTTGTAATGATAATATTCTTTATGTTCCTGCTTTTAGCCAGCTTCACATTAGATGTTATCTCTTCATACGTCTGGCCTTCATAAAAATGTTTTCTGCCTTTGAAAACCAGAATCGTTTTGCCCCCAAAGGAGCAAGTATAAATCTGTTTCTTATGAATGCCTTTTGGATCTTCAAGTATCATTTTTCTATCCTCAAAGATGCCCTCATTCAGTTCAATTCCCGATCCTAAAATCAGAGCCAAAGCTATATTGTTATTATTTATCAACTTAACTTAGATATATAAATTTATGTTTCAAAATAGTTTTATTTTTTGCAAATTTACATAGGAAAATGCGGTATGATTATCCAATAATTTGATGTATTTTGTAAACTGAAACAATAGGAAACAAATAATTGTTAAAGTTATAGGGTAAGAAATAGAAAAAAAACAGACAAAAATAAATGGTAACTGACTCCAGTATTTCAAAAGCGCAGAAATATTTAGAAAAAGCGTACAAATTCCAGATGGACGGTAATTATGAAGAAGCTGTTAAAAACTACAAGCTTTCGATAGAATTCTTTCCGACTGCTGAGGCGCACACTTTCCTGGGATGGGCTTACAGCTTCTTGGGTGATCTTGAAAGGGCAATTAATGAATGCAAGCTGGCAATACAGATCGACACTGATTATGGCAATCCATATAACGATATAGGTTCTTACCTGATTCAGCAGGGCAGCTATGATGAAGCCATTACATGGCTTGAAATGGCGTTAAAAGCAAAACGTTATGATTCATACCACTACGCTCATTTAAATCTTGGCAGGGCTTATGAGCTTAAAGGCTTATGGTTTGAAGCTCTGGAAGAATACAAGACAGCAATGAGGCTTGAACCAAAATACGAACTTGCCAAAAAACTATACTATACGCTGCAAGGGAAGCTGAATTAATTCTTTTCAGCTTTAACTCAAACAACACTGGCATGAAAAATATCGTAAGTAAACCACCTAAGCATAGAGGATATTATCCTTTTATCTTTTTGTTCGCACTACTTGTTGGCTCGGCAGTATTCCAAAGCTGCGAACAGTCGAATATGTTTTCAGATAAAGATGATGTTGAGCTTGGCGAACAGTTTGATAAAGAGATAAAGGCGAACCCGAAAGAATTCCCTATGCTGAGCGGACATGAAGATGTTAAAAGCTACATAACAGATATGGGCAAAGAAATCCTTAACTCCCCGAAAATAAAAAAAAGAAGTATATATCCCTACAATTTCCAGATCGTCAATGATACTATCATAAATGCATTCTGCACACCCGGCGGATTTGTGTATGTTTATACCGGATTGATAAAATTTCTGGATAATGAGTCAGCGCTTGCCGGAGTTATTGGTCACGAAATAGCCCACGCCGAAAGAAGGCATGTAACCCAAAGGCTAACTGCTTATTACGGTGTTAGTGCGCTTTTGAGTTTTATATTAGGCGGAAATCCGAGTATTCTTGCAGAGGTAGCAGCAAATCTGTTTGTTGGGCTGGCATTTCTCAAGAATTCGCGTGATGATGAAACTGAAGCTGATTATTACTCTATACGCTACTTGCAGTCAACAAAGTGGTATCCTGGGGGGATTACGTTCTTTTTTGATAAGATAAAAGAAGAACAAAGGCAAAAGGGCACAACACCGGGAGACCTTGACAGACTGCTATCTACTCACCCGCTGCCAAATGACAGGATAACGTTCGTAAATAAGGAGCTGTCAAAAATAACTCCAAAGCCGGATCCTACAAAGGGCTTATTTATGGATGAATATCAGCGATTAAAGCAGAAACTCCCCTAACATTAATTAATTATTTCTTAACTTAACAACTGTTTATGATGTTTAAATCACACAAACTTTATATTATATTTTTTATTTCAGGGATAATATTTCTAAACTCATCTTCTGGACAGACAGCGGGTAAAGATATTGATGATTATATCTATAAATTCACATTCAAGTTGCCAGACGGGTGGGCTTCGATAGATATGAAAGAAACAACAGACAAGGATGCGATCTCTTATTCATTCATGAGAGACGACAAGAAAATGACGATAATGCTTTTAGCGTTCAAACTTTCATCTGTGAAGAATATTGATGACTTCATTTACAATCTTGAAAAAGACATAAGTTTGAACATTCCTGCAAAAAGCGGAGAATATACCGAAACTGATTTTGGCAAGTATGATATGAAAAGCGCGGCCTATAAGGATAATAAGTTTGATGAAATGATCTATTATTACAGAACAAAACTGCCTGAGTCTCCGAATAATTTTGTTTACATGGTCAGATTCATATCTGAAGTTAAAGACTATAATTCAGACTCAGAAACTCAGATTAAAGATATCATCAGTACGTTTAAACCAACTGCTGAATAAATTTTAAAAAATGAAGAGCAGCCGCCATGAATACAAAGCCGATACCTGAAGGTTACTGAAATGTTATCCCCTATCTAGTTTGCGTTAACACCCCAAAAGTTATTGAGTTTGCCGAAAAAGTATTCGGCGCTAAACTATCGGATATTTCAAAAAGTGAAAACGGAACGGTTATGCATGCTACAGTTCACATCCGAACAAGCGCAATAATGTTAAGTGAAAGCAGTGAGCAGTTTCCGCCAAAGCCCGCCATGCTTTATATTTATGTTGAAAATGTTGATGAAGTGTATAAAAAAGGGATTGATTTCGGTGCAGAATCGCTTAGAGAACCTGCGAATGAATTTTACGGAGACCGTTCTTGCGGCCTAAAAGACGTATCAGGAAACCAGTGGTGGGTGGCAACTCACATTGAAGATGTATCTCCTGAAGAGATTGAGAAAAGACAAAAAGAAGTTAAGAAATAGCTCCATTGAAGTTTTAAAAAGCCTGTTTGTAACAGGCTTTTTTATTTTAGTATAATTAAAGTGCAGAAGGGGAAAGAGTATTTCAGAAAAAGAATTTGCCTCTGAATTTATCAAGGAATCAGTTCTGAGAATAACCTCAAATCTTCCGAGGATTGAGAAATGCCTGCAACTGTTGAATGATTCAGACGTATGGACCCGCCCAAACAATTCATCTAACTGCATTGGTAATCTTGTTTTGCATTTATGCGGCAATATGACTCAATATATTATATCCGGACTCGGCGGCGAAACAGATATTCGCAATAGAGATGAGGAATTTGCAGCCGGTGGAGGGATTAATGCTCTTGAGTTAAGAGAGAGAATAAGAAAAGTTATAAACAGATCTGCCGAAGTGATTGAGAACCTAAACGAAGAAGAACTTTTACTGCAAAGAACTTTGCAGGGTTACCAAATGACCGGGATCGCAGCAATCATTCATGTTACCGAACATCTTTCATACCATACAGGGCAGATAGTGTTTTATACAAAAATGCTCAAAGATATTGACACGGCTTTTTATGAAGGAATGAATTTAAACTCCAGGAATTCAAAATGATCATCGTTTTTCTCTTGCATTTGATTTTCAACAACTTGCGTTTAGGAAAGGATTATTTTCTCTTTCCTCACCTATTGTCGTTTCTTCCATATGACCGGGATAGATAACATAATTATCATCATATCTAAAAACCTTATTCTTAACAGAATCCAGCAGCAAATCCATATCACCCATCCACAGATCAGTTCTGCCAATAGAACCACTGAAAACGACATCACCTCCGAATATCACTTTTTCTTTTTCATCAACAAAACATACGCTGCCGGGCGAGTGGCCCGGAGTATGAAGAACCCTAAACACTGTATCACCATATTCTATTTTATCTGATTCATCAATAAACTTATCGGGGTTAGGAGGTTGAGGGAAACTTACCCCAAACATTGCGCCCTGATCCATAGATTTATCGATCAAAGGCACATCATCTTTGTGCATTAAGAGAGGGACATTGAAAGTTTTCTTAGCCCAGTCATTACCCATAATGTGGTCTATGTGGCCGTGAGTATTTAGGATGAGCTTAATACTTATTCTATTAGCAATAATGTAATTCAGGATTTCATTCTTTTCGAAATCTTCGTACACACCCGGATCAATAATTACTCCATCCTTTGTTTTTTCATCCCAATAAACGTAACAATTCATTGCAAACGGGTTAATTGTGAATGTTTTTGCTTTCATGATATTCTACCCTGAGTGAATAAGAAAGGTCTATACATACATTATATGGATTCTTCCTCCAACAGGCGGATTTGTTACTTCGCTCAGAATTTCTGTATAGTTATTAACTTTTCTTTTGAATATTTTTGCAATTTACGATGAAAGAGAACGATAAAACAGGCACAGCAGGGGTTACAAAACGCAAAGAAACCATAATTGCTTTAAACAAAAAGGCTTATCATGATTTTGAGATATTAAGTAAACACGAAGCAGGGATAGTACTCAGAGGCACAGAAGTAAAATCGCTTAGAGACCATAAAGCAAGTCTTGTTGATGCTTACGCAAGAGTAAAGGGCGGCGAAGTGTGGTTATATAATGCAAACATAGCAATATATAAGCTGGGAACGTTCACAAATCATGAACCAACAAGCACCAGAAAGCTCTTATTCAAAAGAAGCGAAATAAGAAAACTTGAAAACAAGCTTAAAGACAGAAGTCTTACATTAGTACCGTTGAAGCTGTATTTCCAGGGTCCTTATGTAAAAGTTGAGCTTGGACTTGCTAAAGGCAAGAAGCAATATGATAAGCGCGAATCAATAAAAAAAGCTGACGTGCAGAGAAAATTGAAAAGAGTAAAAATATGATAATTAAAATCCGTAATATTTGATGTCATTCCCAACTGTTAAAGAACAGATCGACCAAATCAAGAGGAATACTATAGAGATAATTCCCGAAGAAGAGCTTGAAAAAAAGCTGGCGAAATCGATTAAAGAGAACAAGCCGCTTACTATTAAGCTTGGCTGCGATCCTTCACGACCTGATCTGCATATTGGTCATGGGGTAGTTCTTCAAAAATTAAGGGATTTCCAGGACCTTGGCCATAAAGCTGTTTTGATAATTGGTGACTTTACTGCAATGATCGGCGACCCTTCGGGTAAAAGCAAAACGCGACCTGCACTCACACTTGAGGAGACACGTATAAACGGAAAAACATATTTTGAACAGGCTTCGAAGATATTACTAGAGAAGAATTTGGAAATAAGATATAACTCTGAGTGGCTGGATAAAATGTCATTCACTGATGTTATAAAGCTAGCCAGCAAATATACTGTGGCCCAGATACTTGAGCGTGATGATTTCGAAAAACGAATTGAGAGCAATACTCCGATTAGCCTGCATGAACTGCTGTATCCATTAAGCCAGGCAATGGATTCAGTAGCTATCGGCAGCGATGTAGAACTTGGGGGAACTGATCAGAAATTCAATCTTCTGGTTGGCAGAGCTATACAGGAAGCATATGGACAGGAAGCACAGTGCATTGTTACACTTGAACTTCTTGAAGGCACAGACGGCGTGGAGAAGATGAGCAAATCATTAAATAATGCCATTTGCTTTACAGATTCACCGAAGGATATTTTCGGCAAGACAATGTCTATTCCCGATAAGCTGATATTGAAATATTTCACATTGTGCACAGCTCTAAACATGGATGAATTGAAACAGATAGAATCTGAACTGAAAGATCCGGCAACGAACCCACGCAATTTAAAAGTAAGGCTTGGCAATGAACTGGTGAAGAAATATTATGATGAAGAATCAGCCAAGTATGCTCTAGCAGAGTTTGAAACGATATTTGTGAAGAAGGAAGTGCCGGATGATATCCCGGAGTTCAGTCTAGACGCAAAAGAAGTAAAGCTGATAACTATCATAAAAGAAAACAATATGGCAGCTTCTTCGGGAGAGGCAATAAGGCTCATAAAACAGGGCGGCGTAACCATTGACGGAGAAAAGATCACCGATGAAAAATATGTTGTTAAAGCTGAAAAAGATTTTGTGCTGAAAGTTGGCAAAAGGAAATTCCTGAAAGTATTGGTGCATCAATAATAATTCGAAGATAAAAAGAACGAATTCCTTGTTTCAGGAAAACAATCCCATTGGCGTCATTAACTGGAAAATGATTTAATGTTATATTAATATTTTAATTATTATATTTGGTAACGTAACTCACCTATTTTTTAACAAAACAGAAACCGGAGAATCAGGAGAAATTGTTCAAACCTACTAAAATCTTTTTCACCAAAGGTGTTGGAAGGCACAAAGATTATTTACAGTCATTTGAGCTTGCTTTAAGAATGGCGGGAATTGAAAAATGCAACTTAGTATCAGTATCAAGCATTTTTCCTGCAGGATGTAAGCGTATGTCAAAAGAAGAAGGCATCAAACTGATGGAGCCGGGGCAGATCACTTTCTGCGTTATGGCAAGGAACTCTACAAATGAGGCAAACAGGCTGATTGCAGCCTCTATAGGCGTCGCACTGCCCAAAGATGAAAACCAATACGGATATATATCGGAGCACCATCCATTCGGCGAATCAGAGAAGATCTCCGGAGAATATGCCGAAGATATTGCTGCTCAGATGCTTGCAACTACTCTTGG
>JAUQWT010000031.1 GCA_030835005.1 Ignavibacteria bacterium
AAAAAACCGGCTATATAACAAACAATGCTGGTTACTATGAATGCTGCTATGCTTAGTCCAAAAATTATCCTGAAAGGCGCTTCGCTCTTTGCGGGATAGATGTTTGAATACACCTGCCCCGAAGATGCCTCAACAAGTGCCGTATAGCTCTGTCCGTTGAAATTGTAATGAAACTGGTAGAAGGGGATATGAACAAGTGCGGCTTCATTCACTATATCAAGGCTCACACCGGAGCTCTGAAGCCACGCCTGGGCTGAATCATAAAGCACATCAGGCTTCACAATTTCACTATCGTTGTGCAGATTCTTATCATAGAATTTCAGGGCACCCGCCGGTATTTGCAGTTTCTTTATCTCGGAAACTGAGGTACTTGCAGCGGGCTGCAGGTATATCCTGTCACCTGAGGAATCTTTGGTCTTGAAATACCAGACAGGGAAGTAGTAAAATTCGCTTTTCACTATCTGTGCCTTCTGGTCAAGGTCTTTTACGGTATGGTTTCCTGCCATCCATCTTTTAAGGTTCCCTTCAGCCTCGTTGGGCTTAAAATTGGAATTGATAAGATAGTGGAATACAACTTTTCTTTTATCCAGAAAAAGCGCCGAAGCACAGAACGGGCATTCAATAAATGTTTCATCCTGCTGGACAGTAACATCAGCACCGCATTGAGTACATTTTATCTGCATGATTAACTCTGAGCACAGCGAAAGAGACTCTTTCGCTTATTAAATAATATACTTTAAAAACAAATAGGAATGAGATTCCTTCGTCCCGTCTTAAAGACGGGACTCGGAAATTAGAATTTATAACTTAGAAAGAAGATCTTTCTTCTTCGTGTCGAATTCTTCCTGCGTTAAAGCACCGGCTTCCTTCAGCTTTGCAAGCTTCTCAATTGTTGCAAGAACATCTTCCTGTGTCTGCTGGACAGGCGGTTGTGTATTCTGCTGCTGGTTTTGCTGCTGCTGCTGAGGCTGCATTGAGCCCATCATCATGTTAGCCATTGTCATTCCTGCACCCAAGCCTACGCCGAGTCCTGCTGTACCGCCGCCGCCCGGATTTTCTGCTGCTTTTTCCATTGCCTGTGCAGTTTTGAATTTCATGTAAGCATCCAGGTTGCCGATAGCGCCCATTGAGCTTCTCTCGTTGATCTTCTCCTGTACTTCGTCCGGCGGAACGATACCGATTATGATAAGATCGGTAAGCTCTATGCCCATTGAATTGAAGAAGTCAGTAACTTCAGCTTTGATTCCGGTTTCTATCTGCGGATAGTACTGCCCGAGATCGAATACAGTCTTAAGATTCTTACCAAGTACTGTATTAAGCCTGGATACTATAGAATCCCTCAGGTAATCTTCAATCTCATTGGTAGTATATTTGCCCTGAGTGCCGACTATTTCGTTGATGAAAAGCTGCGGGTCCTTAACCCTCATTGAGAATTTACCCGAAGCACGCAGCTGTACAAACGAAAGCTCGGTATCACGGAAGTTGATAGGCGATTTGGTACCCCATTTCAGGTCGATGAATTTCTTCATCGATACATAATACACCTGTGCCTGGAACGGTGAATTGAAACCAAATGGCAGAGAAAGGAATTTGGTTAAGAACGGTATGTTAGCCGTTGTTAATGTGTGCCTTCCTGCTCCGAATACGTCAAGTGCTTTGCCGTCCTTGTAGAAAACCGCATTTTGCGTATCCTGGACGATAAGCTGTGCACCCATCTTGATATCGGTTGAGCCTGCCTGTGGCTCACGATGGACAAGCTCTTTGCCTGACTCGTCGAAAAATTGAATTATTTCTAATGCATTTGCCATTTTAGAATTCCTTCTGTATTGTTTATTTTATTTTTGTAAAATTAATCATTTGTCAAACAAAATACAATTATAGAACCATTAAATCGGCGGTTTGTTTCGGGAAAAATTTTCCCGTTTGTTTTAGCTTCCCTGTTTTCCTGCTGTAACCGGATAAATTTACCGTTTTCTCTCCCCTCTCCCTTTGTGAGAGGGGATTGGGGGTGAGGGCTCATGAGGGACTCCTATTTCTTATTCTACTTTGAATATTCCAATAAACATTGTTATTTTGCACGGTTAACCTAATTTCTAAAGGATGAAAGACAAACACTCTCTTGTTCAGCGGCTTGGCCTTTTCACAGCCGTTACTATAGTTATTGGCTCTATGATAGGCTCGGGTATCTTCAAGAAGTCGGCTTCGATGTCCGGCGATCTTGGCGCGCCGGGTATTATCCTCGTAATTTGGCTTGTTGCGGGACTTATTAGCCTGATCGGGGCCCTGACCAACGCGGAAGTAGCAGGATTAATGCCAAGAGCAGGAGGTCAATATGTTTATTTCAGGGAAATGTACGGGGATTTCACCGCTTACCTTTACGGCTGGGCAATATTCGCCGTTATTCAAACGGGTTCGATTGCTTCAATTGCTTATGTGTTTTCAGGGTATTTGGAGTATTTCTTCCCCGCTCCCCACTTATCGCCGGATTGGGAAGCATGGGGTTTTTCATTCAAATGGGGTGAACAGGTCCTGCTGGATTGTTATCCGCTCAAGGATATCGGTCTGAAACTGATGACGGTGGTTCTGATCCTCTTCCTTTCAACGGTAAATTATTTTGGTGTCGCCTTTGGGGGCAT
>JAUQWT010000279.1 GCA_030835005.1 Ignavibacteria bacterium
CTTGAAGAATTTCCGGCCTTTGAATACTGTCTTGGCAATTGAGGGCAGCAAACCTACTATAGGTATTCCGCCGGCATTGGCAAGAAGATCGGATACTATCGTACCGTCTTCAAGGAAAGGGATATTATCTTTTGCAATAGTAACCTGTGGATGAGTTTTCTGCCAATACACCGTGTAAGCGATATCGAATGTGGGAAACTGGATCTTGTATTTTTCCCTCAGGTTTTTCCTTAGGTGGTATAATGATGTTTCGGCCTCGCGGAACGGCTGCAGCTCAAAATCAGTACAAGACCAGACCACTTCTGGATATTCTTCAGTAAGTATTCTGCCGAGCTCTTTTCTTAAAGTTGATTTGCCAATGCCGCCTACGCCATAATACGAAAGTACAGAATATTCCTTTTTGCTCTCAAACTGAAGCTTTTTCCTGAAAATTTCTGTATATCCTTCTCTGTCAGTGAATTGCCTTCCTGCCGGTGTGATGTTTGCTTCCTTTGTTATATTATGTTTTGGCTTTATCGGCATTTAGGTTTACATTCAAATTTATGACTTTTTGAATTCAAAAGGCAGTATAAATAGAAATGCCCACTTGGATTCATAACTTTCAAATGGGCTTCAATCTACAATCACATAAGCTTTACAAACCAAGCTTATCTTTCGCCATATCAGCAAGTCCGCCAAGATTTCCACTTAGCAGCCCGTCTATCTGCCCACCTACTCCGGGTATTTTATCTTTCAGAAAACCGAGAACAGTATCAACTGCGCCCTTAGCCTGCTCTGCTGAAATTCCGGTTTTTTCTGTGACCAACTTAATTAATTGCTCCATTTTGCTTGTTCCCTTCGTTTATTACCTGAAGTAAAAATTACCTCTCTTTATGCATATCATTTGAAACTAAGCATAATGGATTGATTAGTAAACTCAATTCGGCATCACTTAACAGGTAAACAAGTTATATTGATTGATAAAACAGAATGCAACTGATGTGTCTTGTGAAATGATGATGATTTGGACACTGTATTATCGAGAAAAATCCCCTCCTTTTTGCCAATTGTGTTGTTATTTTCACAAAGATCATTGTATCCAGGATATATCATGAGAGATAATCCATCCTTCTGCCTTTCGAATCAGTATTATCGGCAAATGTATATGAAAAATAATAGCTAAGAGATGAATTTGAGTTGATTTTTTTCCTATTACATTTAATTCTTAATAATTATATTTGATAAAATCAACTGAAGCGTTGTAAAGTTGTGATGAATACGTGACTTACGCGAGATCATTGATACAAAATTGATTGAATAATTCTAGCCGAAACAACTGAAATTATTCAATTTAAGTATTGCGGGAATGGCGAAATTGGCAGACGCACCATCTTGAGGGGGTGGCGCTCACAAGGCATGGGGGTTCAAGTCCCCCTTCCCGCACGAAAAAAGGAGAATCGAGAGATTCTCCTTTTTTGTATATACATAAATGCAAAGTGTTATTTCTTACGGGTGAAGTTGGTCGAATCGTTCTGATTTCCGTTCTTTATTTTGAGGTTGAAATAATCTTGTTTTACTTTTCTTGCCCATAAATTATCTTTTATAGAAAGTGTATCTCCGTTAGTGAATATCCATATATATGGATCAAATCCTTCTTTTTCAAACTGCTGCCATTTTGATCTCATTAATGTAATTGCCTTTCTAAGTTTTCATTTATCAGTCCGGGATACCATCTTTATTGTTATCCAGAAATGCGCTCTTAAATGAATTCTTGATATTGTTATCAATAGTATTTACATTTTGCGCATTATTTGGGTCAAGAATAGTTGTGCCGCTGGTGAACCATGTAGATTTGTTAAATACTATTGTTAAGTTTTCGTTTTTCAGATTTATATTTGTTGATTTATTAAGATCTATAACAATATCCATCGACTTCTTCGATTTATAAACAAAAGGTGTTCCGTTGTATGTACCTCTTACAATAAAAGAATATCTTTGGTTTTCCCCCGGACCGTCTATGAATTCTGGATCAGGCACTGATTGGTTATCTTCCGCTTTGTGTACTTCGAATTTTACTTTAGTATAAACATCTCTTACAACATAACCTTTCATCAGCTCCTTTAAACTTCCATCCAGAGTCAGGTACAATACATATGGTCCCGGATGGTGAAGCTGGTTTAAGCCATCTCTTTCTCTTTCATACTGAATGTCTGTTATTAAAGCTTTTGCTTCTGAGATAAGAACACCGGCCAAAGGGTTATCAAATACGTTATCGTCGGCCTTTGTGTTCACGCTTAACTCTGTGGCACCACTTGGTAAAACTATATCACCGCCAATATCACACCCTGCAATTAGAAATGGTGCTGTTAAGATCAGTATAACTAGAGCTTTCTTGATTTTGTTTTTCTTCATTATTGATTAATTATATCGTTGAATTTAATTATTGTATTTTCCCTGTTTTTGAAAACTCACTTGTTACAATGGAATAATAGTAAGAACCGTTTGAAAATTTTGACCTGTTCCACTTTACGACATGATTTCCTCTTCCGAAATTGCTTTTGGTTATTTCATCAATAGATTTTCCCGTCTTATCATATATCTTAATGCTTACAAATCCCGGATTCAGCAAAGTAAATCTCAATGAAGCACTGTTAGCCGTTTCATCATTCTCAAAGTCATCTGCCGGCATAAAACCTTTCGAGGTGCTCATCATATCTTCATGTCTGCTTTTTAGATCATCCTCAAACGAGTATTCCGCAGTTTCCCCGGAAATGATGACCTCTGATAACAGACTGTTCTTATTACTAAGCTCGTTTTGTATATCTTGCTGCGAAAATGCGGTGGATGATGCAAAGATCATTGATAGCACCAGGAATATATAATTGTTTGTTGTTTTCATTATTCTCGTATTCTATTTAACCAGAAGCCCCGACTAACCGGGATTTTTATTAAGTAATTCTTACTTAATCAATAACATTTTTTTGGTTTCTCTGAAATCTTCGGCGGTAATTGTATAAAAGTATGTTCCGCTTGAATAGTTTGAAGCATTCCAGTTTACTTCGTAAGTACCTGCCTTCATTTCATCATTTAAAAGCTCTTCTACTCTTTTGCCGGTTACATCATAGATCGAAATGTTTACTGCGCCCTGCTTGTTCAATCCGAATTTTATAGTAGTTGTGGGATTAAAGGGATTTGGAAAATTTTGTGATAAAGAAATTTCGTTCGGAATTTGACTGGATGACGAAGATAGGCCGACAAGATCACCGATCTGTCTTCTGTAAACGCCATTAGCAGAAGCGCCTGCAAATATGAAGTTATTTACTACACGTAATGAATGAATTGTTATGTTGCCTAACCCCTCATTTCTTTGAATCCAGCTGATTCCGCCATTATCCGATATATAAATACCATGCAACTCAGTACCCGCAAATACACTGCTTCCATCTACTGCTAATGCATAAACCAACTCGTTGTTTAGGGAGGAATGTGTCCAGGTTGTTCCTCTATCAGTTGAATAATACACGCCGCTTCCTGTACCTGCATATATATTATCTCCGTTCATGGCAAGAGAATATACTGTTTTGTTGTTTAAGGTTGTTGAGCTCCAGTTGTTACCGTTATTTGTTGATATGTATACTCCGGCAGCATTGCCGCACCCGGCAACAAGAAAGTTTCCGTCAATTGCCAGTGCCTTTACGCTCGTAGCGCTAAGCGAGCTGATAAACCAGCCGGTTCCCCCTGAAGAATAGAACAAACCGGAATTATGTGAACCGACAAAGACACGCGATTGGTTTGAGGCCAATGAATACATTGTAGTATTGTTCAGTGATGTGTAGCTCCAGTAAGCTCCGTTATTTGATGTTCTCCACACTCCAAGCTCACATGCTGCATACAGGTAACCGCCGAATTCTGTCATGGCATATGTAATATTAAAATAATTGACTCCAGCCGGACTCCAGTTTGTACCATTGTTTGAGGACAGGTATATTCCATGATTAGAGGATCCTGCATAAATGTAATTGACATTGTTATATAATGAGAAAACAGGCCTGTTACCTAATCCAGTTGAAATGTTTTCCCATTGCGCGCTTGAATCACCAATCATCAGTACAAAGGCAAGAAAGATAATCAAGAATAATATTCTGGAGGTTTTCATTTTTTATATTATGTTTAAGCGATTATTAACTTTGAGTTACTGTTTAAAAGTACCGGGCTTTTATCTGATAAAATAAAAGCCCGGCGTAAAATAAATTACTTAACTAAGATCATCTTTCTTATTTGAACTTCATCATTGGTTTTCAGCATGTAATAATATACTCCGCTTGCAAGGTTTGAAGCATTGAAACTATATGAGTAACTTCCGGCTGCAAGATTTTCATTTACCATTTGAGAGACTTCTTTGCCTGTTTCATCAAATGCTGTTAACTTCACTAAACCTGCTTCGGGAATACTGAATTTTATTGTTGTTGATGGATTGAATGGGTTTGGATAATTTTGTCCCAAATAGTAATCTTTTGGAATAATTCCATTTGATTGATTCAATCCGGTAAGTGCAAGCCCATCCCATTGTGCGACGTTTGTGTACGGTGAACTGAAGATGCCGCCGCAAACAAGCTTACCATTGAAAATGCATGTTGCAAAAGCCCCGCAGGCATTACCGTAACCAAAACCGCTGCCAAGACCTGACCATGCCGCACCATTCCATTTAGCAATACCGTTTACAGTTTGTCCGCCGGCAATTGTGTATAATCCTGCTGCATAAACGTCGGTACCATAAACTAAAATCGAAAATACATAAGGATATGTCCCGCCTCCGACTCCGCTGCCAAGATTTGACCATGATGAGCCATCCCAGCTTGAAATGCACTGATACGAAGCAGATAATCCGCCGGCATATAATTTACCATTGCCGGAAGCTACCGCATAAACAATACCACTAATTCCAGGACCTATTTGTGACCAGTTTGAACCGTCCCACTGTGCAACGTGGCTTGCGGAAACGCCGCCAGCCGTTGTAAAAAAACCGCCGGCAATCAATTTATTATTATATGTTGTTAGTGCCATAACCTGAGAATTCGTCCCGCTTCCAAGTGCAGCCCATCCGCCGTTGCTGTTCCATTTTGCAATTCGATTTACACTAATGTTCTCTACCATGGTAAAATACCCGCCAACTATCAGATCACCGTTATATACGGCAAATGCTGAAACAATACTGTTGGGTCCGCCGCTAACATCAGACCACTCAATGCCATCCCATTGTGCGATATTTTTCATTTCCAGCCCGCCTGCCAATGTAAATGATCCACCAACAATTAATTTCCCATCATATACAATCATTGCATTTACTGTTCCGTTTATACCGCCAAAATCACTCCATGAAGTCCCATCGAATTTTTTAACACCGTGTCCGCCGTTTCCGCCTTGCTCACCGGCATACAGTTCATTGTTATAAACGACTAATGAATACAGCCAATTTGTCCCGCCGCCAATAGGAGCCCAGTTTTGAGAATAAGACTGAAATGTAAGTATCGAAATCAATGCTAATGCACTCAGGATTCGATAGAAGATCTTTACCGGCTTTGAAATAGTGTTGGTTTTTGTCATCATTTTATTGTTCTTTATGATTATTAAATTTCTATTTTCTTTGTTCCTGGTGAGCTACACAATTGTTCCTTTAGTCAGAATAGACCGGTATTCAATTGCACATACAAAGTTAGTTCTGCAAACCTAAAAGCAAGATTAACGGATTCTTAAAAACTGCTAAAAAAGTAAGTAATTATAAAATAAAGGTTTAGGCAGTAATATTTCTGCTGAAAGTGAGTGTGACTGTGGTTCCTTTAAGAGATTCGCTGGAGTAATCGACCTTTATGTTTTGCAGATCAGCCAGTCTTTTCACTATTGCCAGGCCAATTCCGTGTCCTCCCGCCTCTGTAGAGCGGGCTTCTTCACTTCTATAAAACCGGTCAAAGACTCTTAAGAGTTGCTCTTTGTTCATCCCTATGCCGTAATCCCTGATTGAACAAGTGATTTCACTTTCTGAGCTATCTAAAAAGACATCAATTTGCTTGCTTTCGTTTGAGTATTTGATCGCATTTGAAAATAGATTTTCAAAGATTATATCCAGCAATGATGGGTCGGCTTTAATTGTGTATTTACCGCTATCCGCAAAATTGATATTTATGCTTCTATCTGCAGAATATTCACTTAATCTGAAAATACAGTACTTAATGCTATGGCTTAGGTCCATTTCTTCAGCTTTATATTCAATCAGAGAACTTTCAAATCTTGCAAGCATTAAAAGCTGATCGATCAATCCGGCTATACGGTCAACTTCTTTAATGCAGTAATGTATCTTGTTCTTGTAATGTTCTACCTCTCTTGGCTTACGGATAAGTACTTCCAGTGTACCTTTTATTATTGAAAGAGGAGTTCTCAGCTCATGAGATGCGTCAGCTGTGAACTGCTTTTCGCGCAGAACTGCGTCTTCGAGCCTGTTCATAAGGCCATTAATTGTCTGTGCCAGTTTGAATATCTCATCCTTATTTCTGGGCAGTTCAATTCTCTTGCTCAGATCTTCCTTGGTGATGTTTTCGGCTTCTTCGGTAATTCCAATAAGCGGCGTAATGCTTTTGCCCGCAATATATCTAGTTATAAAAAAAAGAATTATAAGTAAAATCGGGAAGCTTATTATTAACACTATCCTAAGGCTTGCGACCACACCTGCAGCTCCTTCGAGCGGTACAGCTACGATCACATATCCAATAAGTTTACCATTCTTGTTAAGTATAGGCTTTTGTGTCTGCCTGACCCGTCTATCTGAAAGATGAGAATTGAAATTATCTGCTGTGCTTGTTCCGGATAGTATTGTTAAGGAAGTATGTTTCAGATTAGGGGTTTTCCTTATTACTTTCTGCTCAACATTTATTACTTCTGCGAAAATAGGGTAAACTTCGGCATCCTGGTGCTCTTGTTCGGTCCACTCCGAATCATCGAAGAAGAAAATAGTATCCCGGTTCAAGTCCATGTCATCTATTATATCAAGTACTTCAAACTCAAGATGATCGTCAAGATTGTCAAATGATGAGTTGTAAACTACCTGATAAATAACAACAAAAACAAGCAGAGTAATTACCGATGTTGCACTAAGATAGAAAAGGGCTATTCTATTTCTCAGGCTTATATTCAATTGTTAATATCAGCTATTCATCACGGGCAATATATCCAACACCCCTGATGGTATGTATAAGTTCTTCTTCCTTGCGGTTTGGATTAAGCTTCTTTCTCAGGAAATTTATATAAACATCAATGACTGAGGTATCTGAATCAAAATGAATATCCCAAACGTGTTCTATTATATTTGTCCGTGTGCAAACTTTTCCTTTATTGCGAATCAGGTATTCAAGCAGTGAAAATTCTTTTGGTGTCAGCTCTATTTCCTGCGGCCCCCTGAATACTCTATGTGTATCAAGATTCATTTCAATGTTTCCCAGTTTCAGTAATGTCTGCTCTCCGGTTCTGGATTTTAGCTGTACTCTTATTCGCGCGAGGAGTTCGTCAAACTCAAAAGGCTTCTTTATGTAGTCATTTGCACCGGCTTCAAGTCCAAAAACAACATCCTGGACTGTATCCCTGGCTGTCAGGAAAATAACCGGTGCAGTCTGGTTGAGCTTGCGGAATTCTCTGCAAACCTCAATCCCGCTCAAGCCGGGAAGCATCCAGTCAAAGATCAATAGATCGTAATCGTTTACAGAGGCTAATTCAAGGCCTTTTCTGCCATCCCCTGCAAAATCAACTGCGAAGCCTTCTTCTTCCAGCCCTTCCTTAAGAAAGTTCGAAATTCCTTTCTCGTCTTCTACTACAAGAATTCTCATTATTTGTTCAAATTCGCTACTGTCTGAATGAGCGGATTTAATTGTTGGTAACTCATCATCTCTAAACGCAACTACCGGCATTTTTTCTGTATCAATCATTTAGTTTTCATCATAGAATAGATACAAAACTAAGCCAAAGATCCTTAAAACAGGTTCAATTATTTCTTAAAAATCGCTTAAAATGCCTGCTTCAAAAATAGTTAATTTATGTGAATCAAAATATGATACAAATCAAATAGTTACATGTTACTTAGCATTTTGTTCAATATTCTTATATTTATTATGTAAGAAGCGGGAACTTGATGGGGTCTTGAGTATTATCTCAGTTGTTGGGTTTTCTGAGAATAAAAAGAGAGTCCTCAACCAACTCTCATTTGTTATCTATCTGAATTCTTCATCATCGTCATCTAGGTCATCTTCTGTAAAGTCTTCCTCGACAAAGAGTTCATCATTTAATTTTTCAATGTCTATTTCCTCTTTATAGGCTTCGTCTTCGTGAGCCTCAGGGCTATCAAGCAGCTCGGGGCTGCACTCCGGGCATTCACTGCACTCAATGTACTCCGGAATTTCACCGTTAAAATGCTTAGCTTCCTCGCCTTCGAATTCATGAACAAGGCCGCAGCTGCAATGTGTTTTTATTTTTGCCATTCAAAAAATAAGTTCAAACGGTGTAAAAATAAAGAAACTTTTAAAATGTTTCTATACCTTTTGGAGTTAATTAAAAATAATTAAAAATGATTTATTCGTGTTGCATTATTAATGCATTTTCAGGATATTATGAATTATTGGCTTCTTTATGTATACTGCGGCAATAAATATGAAGCAGCTGATTTTATACAATACAAAAAGCCGCAAGACTCTGCGGCTTCATGCTAACTAACCAGAGGAAAAATACCTTAGGTTTATCTTTTGTAACTGGAGTTTACTTTACAAGCAGCATTTTCTTTACAGAACAGAGGGTTCCTGTTTTGATCTTATAGAAATATATACCGCTGGGTTAACCGGTTCAAGCGGCGCACGGAAATACTCACCGCTTTTTATGAAACAAAAATGTGCGACACCTGCCTCAAAAGATTCCGCCTGGGTCAAATTTGGAATTTCTTTTGAGACAGGCAGCAGTCCACTTCTATCTAAACTGCCACTCGCTTGAGCCCTCGATCAAGCGCTGCAATATCGCACACTATTCTATTTAACCAATATCATTTTTTTGACTGATGTAAATTTTCCGGCAGTGAGCTTATAAAAATAAATTCCGCTTGCAAAGTTTCCTGCATTCCAAGAGTATTCATATGTTCCGGCAATCAGATTATCATTTACCAGTACGGCCAGTTCTTCTCCAATCGAATTATAAACTGTAAGCATTGTGTGAGAATTCTCCGGAATCAAAAACCTGATACTGGTTTCGGGATTAAAGGGATTTGGATAATTCTGACTTAAGCTAAATCCTGATGCAATCTGGGAATTCTGGAGGACCCCTACCGTTGAAGTAGTTGTACGGAATAAACCGCTTTGTGTTCCTGCAAGCAATCTATTGTTGTCATCAAACTCCAGGTCATAAACCAATAACTGCCCAAGTCCTGTGATGTATTCAGTCCATGAACCGCCGTTATCTAATGATCTCTTTACACTGTAAACTTCATTTTCTACATAGTGTATGAAAACATGATCCTGGTTACCAACCTCAAAATCAATAACATAAGAAGGTGCAGATGAAACAGGTTGAAAGTTAACCCCCCCATTTGTTGAGCGCATCAATGTTATCCCCAAAAGTCCCCAAATATGTCCCTGTGAATTGAACTTCAAGATGCCCGGTGGCTGATCACTTGATATTAATACCCAGCTTGCACCGCCATTTGTCAATTTGAACAGGCCATACTGAGTGTTGAATCCGCCCCATCTTGCAGAAACATAAAGGTTGTTTTGAGGATCAACTGACAGGCCATAGTAATCAATGGTTGTATCACTTGGGAGCCCCATAACGGCTTCAACCCAATTGTTTCCGTTATCAACTGACTTGTATATTTTGCCGGACCCTGTAGCAAAAATTTCAGAATTCAAATT
Organism: Ignavibacteria bacterium; assembly: GCA_030835005.1. Taxonomy (GTDB): domain Bacteria; phylum Bacteroidota; class Ignavibacteria; order Tepidaquicellales; family OLB5; genus OLB5. Next base: position 9,912 of record JAUQWT010000279.1, read on the forward strand.
TATCGCCATCATTCCGCTATTAACTCCGGCAGGTAAATTACTCAATTTGCTCCAGCTATCACCATTGTTTAGTGAACGGAATATACCAGATCCCAAAATATAAGCAAACAGAGTTGAATTCGGGCTCAATATCAAAGTTCTTGGGCCAGTTTCAGGTAATCCATTAATCAGATTGATCCATGAACTACCATTATCCGTCGATCTCGAAATATATCTTTCAGAACCGGCGAAAATTGTATTGCCTCTTGAAATAATAGTTTTAACATTAGGGATCCTGATCCCGTTATTGGCTTCATTCCAGTTTATGCCGTTGTTAACAGACTTGAATACACCCAGGTCAGATGCTGTGAAAAGCTTTCCGGCTCCGGCCGGCAATATTGAATAAACGTCAAACAATGGCGCATTTGATATCGAAGAGATCTGAATCCAGTTACTGCCGTTATTTGTAGATTTAAAAATGTTCCCTCCCTCAGCGGTGAATAAGTCTCCCGCTGCATTTGATGCCATTGGCATTTTTGATACATTATCCCAGCTTCCGGCGTTGTTAACTGATCTCAGCACATTTCCTCTGGATGTAAAAAAAATGTGCCCAAGGCTGCTGGTAAATACTTTACCGCAGGTATCATTCCTGAGTATTCCCCAGCTTGCTCCTCCGTTGTTCGATCTGAACAATCCGTTAAGTGTAGCAACATAAACATCTCCGTTAGTGTTCGTGCTGATAGAACGGATCGCAAGATCCGGAAATGGAGATATTGTGAATGAGTTTCCATTATCTACAGACCGGTGAATTTCTCCGGATTGTATGAATTGACCATGGAAGCTGAACATATAGGACGTACCAGCGAGTATTACTCCACTGGGAGTTGCTGTCATGTCACTGAAGTCATAACCGCCATCCGGCACGCGCAATTCCCATGTTGCTCCTTCGTTGGTTGAGCGGTAAACCTTGGATTGAAAATTCCCAATGCCGATATAAATGAAACCATTGGGAGCTACACAGCCTGTTGTAATATCCTTTATTGATGAAGGTGTTACCTGGGTCCATGATTGGCCCTCATTTGCAGACCTGTAAACTGCACTACCGGATAATGCATAAAGACTGCCATTTGGTGCAGAAAGTATCTTTAAAACGTGCCCCCCGTATGGTCCGTTTAATTGTTGCCAGAAGTCCTGTGCTTTTATCTCATTTATACAAAATGAGACAAAAAAGAAAAACACGAGTGAAAACAGAGTTTTTTTCATTGTTTTAAGTTTAATTATAGATTTTTCCTGATTTTTTTATCATTTTTATTAACTCCTCAAAAGTAGCACAAAATGTAAAGATTAAAAAATCAAATTTACTAAAGAATAATAAGTCATAATCGTGAAATTGAGTTTTACTGAGAGTTTAAATTATTATTATATAGTAATTTATAAGACAGAACGAGGATATGTTATAAGAAGTCACTTTTGCCTTTACTGAGTTTCTTAAATAAGTTATCTTTTCAGAATAAATTGAAAGTAAACTTAAACATATGAAAAACAGCGGTAGTCTGTATAATCTTATTACGTCATTAAGTGGCAGCGAAAAATCATACTTCAGGAAATATGCTAAAAGACATACAATTGGGGAAAAGAATGTTTACCTGCGATTGTACGAAATGATCGAAAGAATAAAAGACCCCGGAAAGTACAACGAAGATCAATTAAGGTCAGGACTTGAAAATTATTCCGGAATATCCAATTTCTCTGTTCTGAAGAGTTATCTTTACAAAATGATCCTTAAGAGTATGGAAGCTTACCACAGTGGATCAAGTAAAGCATCATTGATAAATTCACTAGTTGAGAATTTCCGGTTTCTGAACAGAAAAAAACTTTATAGGGAAGCATTCGCAGTTTTAAGGAAAGCAAAAAAAATAGCACGGGATTATGAGTTAACGGAAAAATTGTACGAGATCATCAAATTTGAAAGAGCTATGATTAAAAATATTGAACCCGGAAATGTGGAATTACAAAACATAGCTAACGTTGAATTGGTTGAGACCGCCGATAAACTAAGTAACATAGCCCAGTATACTTATCTAAACGATACGGTAATTTCCTTATCAAGCCAGTATGGATTGCCAAACACAGAGCAATTGAACGAGAGATTTGATGAGATCATGAAGAGTGAATATCTTAAAAGCAGCGAACACGCTAAAACTTTTTTCTCACTTCTTTACTTCTATCAAATTCACGCTACATATCATTTTAAACTATCTCAATACGAAAAATGCCTGGATTTATATAACGCGAGCTTGCTGCACATGGAAAGTAACAAGTACATGATGGAGCACAATCCAAGAAATTATGCTATAATGGTATTAAATTGTCTTGACATGTGTGACATTCTCAAAAACTACCATGATTATGATATATACTATGCAAAATACACTGAATTCATGAAGAAGCTTTCTAAGGATATTCCTGAGAGCGCAAAGATGAGCATTGTATCAAGAGTTTATATTCTGGAAATTAGGAAATTCACAACAATGGGTGATTTTGATGAAAAGAAGAGAGAAATAATTGATATTGCAACAAATGTTGAACAGAATATGAGCAAATTTGCTCATGTTGACCGAGTCATTTTAACTTTTCAGTTTGCAATGTATTACTTTGGGTGCGGCAATTACAATGAATCTCTCAAGTGGCTTAATCAGATAATAAACAATGATGATGAAGTAAGAAGAGACCTAAGGACTGAGTGTAAAATGCTGTTTCTGATAATTCACTTTGAGCTTAAGAATTACGATTTTCTCGAGTACGCAGTCAAATCAACTTACAGGTACTTATTGAAATTTCAAACATTGAAGGGTATTGAACCGCTCATCCTGTATTTTATTAAGAAGATAGCCTCCATTTCTAACGAAAATGAATTGAAGGAACTTTTTGAGGAATTGCGCCAGAAGATGATCAGAAATAAAGAAATAGTAGATGAATACGGATTCAAATACCTGTACTGGGTTGAAAGCAGGTTATCAGGTACAACTTATGCAGAGATCATGAAAAGAAAATTTTCAGAAGCCCAGTCCCCGGCAAATGCATACAGAAACTACACGCCCGGCGAAGGCTATTATAACACGAGCCTGCAAAAAGATATTGATGATATAAAATGACGAATTTTTATTTCCATGTTCGCACTTTTACATCGCCGTAAGGATAATCAACCTTAAAGTCAAGATAACTCTGATTCAGGTTTACTGATTCCAGCGATACCCTGAAGTACTCTCCCTGTTTCGGGCGCCTGATCTCTATTTTTTTGGCATACGAGCCAGTGCCATAATTCGAAAAATTGGAAAATTCAAAAGAGATGAGAGTCTGCCCTTTACTGCTCAAATAGATGTACTTGTAAACCGAATAATTATCTTTATCTACCCAGTATTTTCTTGTTATTGTGCCGCGCTTTAAGGAAAGTACATACTGGTTACCTTCTTCTTTCATTTCAAGAACATCCTTTTTCCCTTTTGGAATCCTAACCGTTCCTGAAAATGAATTCAGCATATCGTCAAAAGTGCACCGGATTCTGGTTAATGTACCAATATTAAGAATAGTGGTTGAGCCCGTTGTAACAACATCGTTCAGATCATCAAAAAAAGTAAAGCGGTCACGGTTAAAGTGCGCCACTGCAGCATCAATTCCAAGAGGGCCCTCTATCTTGAACCAAAGATCATCTTTTTTCTTTACATGAATTTCTATATCGCCTGTTTCATCTATTTTTGGTGTCTTTATTTTGATCTCACCTGATGAAATAATATTATCGATCTCGGCAGCACGGCTATTGACTTCTTTTATGATTCTTGAAATTTCAGCTTTTACCGGATCAGTTTCAGTTACCTGAAGGGTGTCTTCTGAGATCTTGGCAGTATCCTGTTCTTCCTGTGCAAAAAGGTATGCAGAATTTAACGTGACAAAAAATAAAAATGAGTAAAAGAGAGTTTTCATGAAATTTTGTCTATAACTAATAATAATTAATCATTAAATTAGTGAATATTTTGCAACAAATCATCACTTTAATATAGTAGTTTTTAGTGCAAGTAAAACATCACAATTTTAGTCGAAAGGAATGTAAATTCAAATGAAAACCCGCGTAGAAAAAGACTCCCTTGGCGAGATTCAAATCCCTCTGGAAGCATATTACGGTGTGCAGACTCAAAGAGCAGTAAAGAATTTTCCTGTAAGCGGATGGAAAGCGCACCCCGTAATGGTTGATTCCTATGTTTACATCAAAAAAGCCGCAGCAATTACAAATGCAGAGATCGGGCTGCTGGATAAGAAAGTTGCCGGGGCGATCATTAAAGCTGCAGATGAAGTTCTCGGAGGTAAGCACCGCGATCATTTTGTTGTTGACGTTTACCAGGCAGGCGCAGGAACATCACATAACATGAACACGAACGAAGTGCTTGCAAACCGCGGTATAGAGTTACTTGGCGGAACAAAAGGCAATTACACTCTTATAAATCCAAATGATCATGTCAATATGGCGCAATCAACTAATGATACATTCCCTACTGCAATGAGACTTGCCTCACTTATCATGGTGAAGAGATTGCTTCCGGCAATAAAGCATTTTCAGGCAACTCTCTTAAAGAAATCCAAACAGTTTAGTAAAGTGGTTAAATCCGGCAGAACACATTTGCAGGATGCCTCACCGATCACACTTGGCCAGGAATTTGAAGGATATGCAGAAATAGTAAGCAAACATTATGAACTTATTTCGTCAACACAGAAACATCTTGCTGAGCTTGGAATTGGCGGTACTGCAGTGGGCACCGGACTTAACACTCACATAAAGTACCGAAGCCTTATGGCTAAGAATCTTTCTAAAGTAACCGGATTAAAACTAAAGCCGACCCGCAATTATTTCGAGGCAATGCAAAGTATGCTTCCGTTTATGGAGCTCTCATCTGCAATAAACAATTTTGCAGTTGACATGACGAAGATCACAAACGACCTGCGTTTACTGGCTTCGGGTCCGACAACGGGTTTTGCAGAAATTATTATGCCGGCGGTTCAGCCGGGATCATCAATTATGCCGGGTAAAGTCAATCCATCAATGGCTGAAATGATGAACCAAGTGCTCTTCCAGGTAATGGGTAATAATCATACAGTCATGATGTGCTCACAGGCAGGGCAGCTGGAACTGAATGTTATGATGCCCGTAATGATATTTAATATAGTATGGATGATCGAGATCCTGAAGAATGCCCTGAGTCTTTTTGATGACAAATGCGTTGCCGGACTGGTCGCAGATGAAAAGAAATGTCGTGACTATGCCGAGAAATCTATCAGCATAGTAACTGCTCTTAATCCGATCATAGGTTATGCCAAAGCGGCAGAGATTGCCAAAGAAGCAGTGAAAACTCACAGATCAATAATGGATGTAATACGCTCGAAGAACATTATGCCTGAAAAGGAACTTAATAAAGTATTAGATCTGGTGAAGCTTACTAAACCGGGACTGTAACTAAGAATAATTGAATCCAACACGCGCTGAAATAGACTTTTCGAAGCTGGCATTTAATGTAGAGCAGATACGCAGGCATATTCATGGCGAGTATCCCAGACGCAAGATAAAAATTTGCGGAGTGGTAAAAGCTAATGCATACGGTCACGGAATTGAACCGGTCAGCAAAAAACTTGTTGAACTGGGAATTGATTTCCTTGGAGTTGCAAACTATGATGAAGCGATCAAGCTCAGGAACGAAATACCCAACACACCCATATTAGTATTTGGAACACTTATTCATTCCAAACTTGAGCCGGCAAAATATGTGTCAATTCTGCATAAACATAACTTGACTGCTACTGTTGCTTCTTATGATACTGCGAAGTTCATTAACGATTACAGTCAGCGTTTTAAGAACAAATTTAAGATTCATATAGAAGTTGATACGGGGATGCGAAGGATCGGGCTTGATTACAGGCGCGCTTACAGGAATATTTTGCGCATAGCCGGCCTTAAAAATCTTGAGCTTGAAGGAATATTTACGCATTTTGCATCATCTGAAGAAAAGAACAAATCATTTTCCCGGCTACAGCTTAACAGATTCAACAAGCTGCTTGCTGATCTCAAAAAAGCAGGAATCGAGTTCCCTATTATTCACGCAGCTAACAGCGGAGGCGTACTGGATCTCAAAGATTCATACTTCAACATGGTGCGCCCGGGACTTTTGCTTTACGGATACTATCCGGGCAGCGGAGTGAAGAATAAAATTCAGCTTAAGCCTGTTATGAACCTTAAATCTAAGGTTACTTTTATTAAAAAAATCGAAGCAGGCGAAAGTGTTTCATACAACAGGAAATTCTACGCAAAGAAAACTGAGTTCATTGGTTCAATTCCTATCGGGTACGGAGACGGCTACTGGCGAAGGCTTACTAATAAATCAAAAGTCATGATAGCAAAAAAACTTTACCGCCAGGTTGGAGCCGTTTCTATGGATTGGATAATGGTTGAGCTTGGTACCAGATACAGTATAACAATTGGAGAAGATGTTTTGCTGATGGGAGAAGATAACGGTGTCAATCTTGGTGCAGATAAGCTAGCTAAGATGTGCGGAACCATTCCGTATGAAATACTTTGTGCGGTTGCCGATAGGGTTGAAAGAGTGTATTTGAATGATTAATTTTAACATAAACTTTCGTTGAATATTTATTAATGACTTTCAAAAAAGATTACATAAATTACCTGTTATATACCGTCATAAACTCTTCTGTCAGCGGACTAAAAGAGAATTACCGGCTGAGAAAGCTTGTGGATAGCATTATGCTGATTGATGATGTAATGAAAGTAACTTACCTGGTAGGTAAAACTGCAGGCCTGGATATTCTATTCAAATACCTTTTATATATTTCTGATAAGATTGATAAATCACAGGTTACAATATTTAATCTTAAAGACAATTTTGAATATGACAGGCGGAACCTGGAAAAGATCTGTGAAAAGATAAATCAATATAAAAGTGAAAATCCGGCTACAATTGATATTATTGAAGAAAAATCACCCGAGTTAAAAGAGAGGGAGTTACAGCAAAAATCTGAAGAAGAGTCTATTGATGATGAAAACGCAGAAGAACCATTGAATAATATTGTGGATATTGAAAACGCTCTTGAATCAGAAGAGGAAGATTCAGATCAGTCAGCAGAAGACGGCAAGCTCACCTTGATAGAAAATGTTGAAAGTTACACCGGAGAGGCGGAAGTGTTTGAGCTGGATAGTATCAGTGAATCTGTTGAAAACTCAGACCAGGATAAAGAAGATGATTCATTGAGTGATAATCTTAAAGGGGAAGTACTATATGAAGGTGATCAGATTGAACACGATGAGGAAGATAGTAATGGCGAATTTGCATCCGAGAATGCTGAAAATGAAGTATTTGTACTGGATGACGATGAAGAAAATGCCGAAGAGCTTCCCGAGCTTGAGATTGAGGTTCACAAACCACTAGGAGCCTCCGGTGAAGGCGAACGCGTTAAAGAAGAATCAATAACAAATGAAGCTTACAATAAATTCGAAACAAAGTTCTTTGAAGAGGTAAAGATACTTGAAAAATTATTTGCAACTATTGAAAAAGACTGCAGAACCGATGATGACGGCAAATTGAATGAAAAATGTCTTCAAAGCCTGACAGAAATAATCGGAATTTCCAGTGAGCTTTCAAATCTTTCGCGCCAGCTTTCGTTTGATCTTATTGCCGATATTTTCCTCACCATGAATATCTACTTTACAAAGGCAATCTCACAGCCTGTTATATTGACAGGCGAGAGGATAAAGCTTTTGGATTCATCACTGGCGCTTGTAAACAGCCTCATAAAGGGCGAAGATTATCTGAATTATGATACAATTGTAGATAGAATGGAAATGCTGAAAGCAGATCTTGTCAAAACACAGGAAAGAACTTTTTCCGCTGAAGAAGAATCCGGTAAAGAAGATCAGGAGGAATTCAATGATGCTGAACAACACCAGATCGATCAGGATACTGAAATCAAACCGGAAGACTTGGATTCCGGGAAGAAAGAAGATGCAGCTGAAAGCAGCAAGATAGAGTTTATTCCTCTTATTGAAAAACCGGCTTTGAAGAAATCTCAGTTAGACTCAGCAGTATTTAAACTAAAATATCTTATCAGGGAATTTGAAAAGACATTTAATGCTATCAATAATCTAAAGGGTGAGTACAGTAAATTTGATGCCTTGGAGAAGATCAGTGAGCTGAACAATGCTTTGAGGCTCATTGCAAAAATATCGGCTATTATTAAACAGAACGATGTATTGAAACTTGCTGAAGTAACTTATGTATTCCTTAAATATGTGAAAGATTACAGAATGGACCTGCAGGAAGCAGAGATTCAGCAGATAGTAAAGTATATTATTTTTACATTCAAGATGCTTTTGACCAGCAGGAAGCCGGAAGACTTTAATGTACTGGTCCAGCACCTGAATAATCCCGTCAAAATTTTCGCTGATTCATAACAAAAAGGAAAGTAAAACATGAAATCATACGCAATAGTGATGGCCGGCGGAGTTGGCGCCAGGTTCTGGCCTTACGGCACTTCAAGACTGCCGAAGCAGTTCCTGCCTATAGCAAACTCAAATGATACAATGCTTCAGCTCACGATCAAACGTCTTCAGGATATTATTCCCATAAATCAGGTTTTTGTTGTTACTAATAAACAGTATATAAACCTGGTGAAAAAACAGCTCCCTAAGATACCGAAAGAGAATATTATCGGTGAACCGGTTGGCAGAAACACTGCACCGTGCATAGGGCTTGCCTCGATTATCTTAAGGCAATATGAAGAAAAAGCAAAGATGTTCGTTATTCCCGCTGACCATATAATAGAGAATGTTGATGAGTTTACCAAAGCAGTAAACACAGGCTTAAAATTTGTTGAAGAAAAAGATGCAATTGTTACTCTTGGAATTGTACCAACGCACCCCGAAACCGGGTATGGATATATACAATTTATTGAAGATGCCTATTATAGAGAACCTGACAGTAATGTGAATATCTTCCGAGTGAAGACGTTTGCCGAAAAGCCCACAATTGATGTTGCAAAAGTATTTCTTGAAAGCGGAGACTTTCTGTGGAACAGCGGCATGTTCATTTTCAGAGCTGATACTATGCTGAAGGAAATGGAAAACTACCTTCCCGATCTTTATCATGCGCTTCAGAAGATTGAAAAAGCAATTCACTCTGCTAAATACCAAAATATCCTCGAACAGGTATTTGCTGAGATAAAAGGCATATCTATAGATTATGGCATCATGGAAAAAGCTAAGAATGTATATGTGATAAAAGCTGATCTTAAATGGAGCGATCTTGGCAGCTGGGATGAAGTTTTCAGACTCAGAAAAAAGGACAAAAATGACAATGCGATTATTGGTGACAGTTTTATTAAAGACTCAAATAATAACTTAATAATGTCAACCAAAGGATTTGTTGGAGTCATTGGCGCTGATGACCTGATAATTATAAATACAAAAGACGGCCTTCTTGTGTGCAGGAAAAACAGAAGCCAGGAAGTAAAAGAAATAGTTGATTATCTAAAAAGAAAGGGATTAAGCGATTATATATGATAAACAAGATATCACATTTGGGTATAGCCGTAAAAGATCTTAAATCGGCATCTGAAATGTACAGAAAACTTCTGCAGTCAGAACCATCTGAAATGGAATATGTCGCAGAGCAGAAAGTAAATGTTGTTAAATTCAATATAGGTCAATCAACAATAGAGCTTCTTGAAGGGACTTCTGAGGACTCTCCAATATCCAGGTTTATCGAAAAACGGGGAGAAGGGATACACCACGTTGCTTATGAATCTGACGACGTAAAAAGTGAATTGAAACGCCTAGATGAATCCGGTTTCGAACTCATTAACAAAGAACCGAGAATTGGTTCAGATAACATGCTGATTGCTTTTGTAAAGCCGAAATCTGTTGGCGGAGTATTGACTGAAGTCTGCCAGCATTAAGACTTTTTGATAATATTATTAAATTGTGATTGACCACTCACCCGGATAAAATACTTTTCATTGCAGAAGGGCAGCTTGGTGACAACCTGTTATTGGGACCGGCTATAAGAGCTTATAAACAGAAGTTCCCGAACAGCCTAGTGACTGTGCTTATTATGCATAGGAGAATGTATACTAGAGATTCTGGACCTTCAGGTGATAAGCTTTCTCTGATTTATGAAAGCAATTATACCGGAACCTCGGAAGTTTACAGAAATCACCCCTATGTTGATGAAGTAATAGAAATTGACAGGAAAACTTTAAGAGAACTAAAAGGCATTAAACGTGTAAAAGCTGAGTGGGCCTGCATTAGTTATGTACGAAAACAGAAATTCTCCGCAGCAGTATGTACATTCCCCTCAGAGAGATTTTCAACACTGGCATTTCTATCGGGAATAAAAGTGAGGATTGGAGACAAGGATCAGAAATTAAGTTATCTGTTGACCAATATACCTGAAAAGTGCACTAAAGATCTGAATGTTCTTGAATATTACTGCTGCCTGCTTGAGCCGCTGGGTGTTAAGTGTACTTCAAAAGAGACTTTTTTTAATATTTCAGGGACTGCGGAACAATTTGCAGATAGTTTCTTTGAAGAACACGGAATCTCAGAATCAAAAAAAGTAATAGCCATTCACCCGGGAGCCAGTCTGAAATCCAGACAGATGTCTCCCCAATTCTTTGCAGAACTTGTGAATATGCTGGTCAAGAAAGGGCATTATGATGTGTTTCTTTGTTTCAGTGAATTTGACAGGGCTTATATATATATCCTGAGGAAATACCTTGATAGACCAATACCCGAAGCTGAAACTACAGTCCCCGAACTTGCAGCACTTCTGAAAAATTGCAGCCTGGCTATAATGCCTGATTCAGGTCCGCGGCATCTTGCTGCTGCTGTGGGTACAAAGACAATTGCGCTTATGCAGGACTTTGCCGGAAAAAGATGGGAGATCTATGCGGATGAATCCAGGCATGCAGTAATAATGTCACACAATATCTGTGAAACCTGCAAAAGAGACGGAAAATGTTATGGCTACACGCCGGAAGGCGAAATATATGGCAGCAGATGTATGAGTTCAATAAAGCCGGCAGATGTCTTTTCAAGAGTAGAATCATTTCTAAATTATAAGTATTTTTCAGAAACAAATGAAAATAAATGAAGAAAACAATTCTGACTATAGCTCTGGCAATTTTCTCTTTATGCGGAGAATTTATGGCACAGAATAGCGATATGAAAAAGCTTGAGTGGATTGTTGATAATTGGATAAGTTCAACAGGTGAAACCAAATCCTATGAACATTGGCAAAAAATAGATGATGAGCATTTTGTTGGCGGCTCAGAAACCGTAAAGAATGGTGATACACTGTTTTCAGAAACGCTTAAGCTTGAAAAGCAAACTGAAGGAATATTTTATATTGCAGATGTTAAGCATAATCCCGCACCTGTAAAATTTAAGCTTATTGAAGTTACAGATACTTCTGCAGTGTTCGTGAATCCTGATCATGATTTTCCACAGAAGATATCGTACGAGAATAAAGATGGCAATCTTCATGCATGGATAGAGGGTCCCGGTAAGAACGGCACGTGGAAGAAGGTTGATTTCTTGATGATAAAAATGAGATAGACCTTTATGTTCGATCAATATACACTACAAAAAGCTATCGAAATGGTTCTGGAGTACCTGCCAAAGCTTGCTCTGGCACTGCTTACTCTTGTTGCAGGCTTATGGTTAATCAAACAGCTGATCAAATTCATCAGCCGTTTAATGGAAGCTCGTAAAGTGGACGAATCACTTCGTCCCTTTTTCAGGTCAATGATATCTATTATACTAAAAGTACTGCTGGTGATCAGCGTAATGGGTATGATAGGCATAGAGATGACTTCCTTTATTGCATTGATTGGAGCAATTGGCATATCTATTGGAATGGCACTTTCAGGTTCGCTGCAGCATTTTGCAGGCGGTGTGCTGCTTCTTATCTACAAGCCGTTCAGGAAAGGAGATTTCATAGAAGCACAGGGACATAAAGGTACCGTCAGAGAACTCAGAATTTTTAATACGGTATTAAATACTTTAGATAATAAGGTCGTGTTTATTCCCAACGGACCTCTCTCAACCGGCACAGTTGTTAATTATACTACAGAGCCCAAACGCCGGTTAGATCTTGTTTACGGAATTAGCTACAACAATGACCTGGATGTGGCCAAAAATGTTCTCGATAAGATTATCAGGAATTACCCACGTACAGTGAACGACCCGCCTCATGTAATTGGCGTAAAAGAACTGGGAGCAAGCTCTGTTAATATTGAAATAAGAGTGTGGGTTGAGACAACAGATGTAATTGATGCCGGCTTTTACTTTAACGAGACAGTGAAAAAGGAATTTGACAGAAATGGCATCAGTATTCCGTATCCGCAAATGGATGTCCATATTAAAGACAAGAATTCTGAGTGATCATTGTCAAATCCTGAAAATAAATCACTGAGTATTCCATTTTTACTTTTTTGCCTGCTCATTGTTTCTGTACCCTTTACTATAACAACTTACCTTAATAATCAATCCGATCTTCCCAAAAATGCAGCACTTCAAATTACTGTGAGCATGTTCGTTTTTTCAGTAATCTGGATCTATTTTAAGAAGATGATCAAAAGAGGCAGTGAAGACGACCAAGGCATACTTATCTTCAACAAACAGCTTGATCCATTTGTATTGTCATTCTTACTTGCTGCAATACTCTCCACGGTGTTCTCATTGAATTCATATATTAGTTTTGCCGGCCAGTACGAAAGGCAATATGGCTTATCTCTTATTATCTTTGTAACGTTGTTCTATTTCTTTTCTTCTGTGGTTTATAAGGAAGAAAAGAATATCCCTCGTATATTGTTAATAACGGAAATCGTTTCTGCTGTTGTTGCCTCTTATGCTATCTTGCTGTGGTTTGGCATTGACCTGCTTGAATTACAGCCTCTAAATGACAAGCGGCCGGTTTCATTACTCGGTAACGCCGTGTTTACAGGCGGATTCCTGGCAATGAATCTGCCTGTTTCAATGCTAAATGTTTCGGGAAAAAAAAATCTGGTAATCAGGATTATTTTTCCGCTTATAATAGCGCTTGGAATAATAATTACCGGAACACGCTCTGCATATATGGCCGTAATTGCAATGCTTATGGTTCTTGCTGTATTCTATCCTGTTGCGGCAGGAACACGCGGAAAAAGCTTTCGGAAAAAGATAATATTAAGCTTATTAATACTTTCCGGCGGAATTGTACTGACAATACTGATTATCTTTTTGTTCAACTCTAATCCCTTTGTGCAAAGAGCCCTAAGCATTTTTTCAAGCGGTGATAACCCAAGGTTAGTGCTTTGGCATGATTCGATTAATGTTTTTCTGAAATACCCGATGTTCGGGCCCGGTCTTGGAATGTTCCCCAATGCGCTGGAAGAATTTTATTCTATCAGGCTTCGTAATGATGAGATAAGAAGATATTTTGATAATGCACACAGTAATTATATCCAGACCCTCTGCACTATGGGAATAACCGGATTGATTGTTTACATGCTTGTTCTTTTTGCCGGCATCAAGGCATGCATAAAAAGCATATTTTCTCAATCAGATAAGAATGAAAAGAGGGTATTTCTTTCGCTTCTTTGTGTTATTGCCGCCTATTCTGTATATGGGCTTACAAATTTTGATGAGATTGCCATTACTCTCTATCTTTTCATTTATCTTTCAATAATACGCTTTCTGTATAAAAATGATTCTGCACGGAAGCTCCGAATTTCGGATACTAAACCAGTCCCGGCAATTCTCGTTTCAGTGTTAATAATTTTGTTCTGTTCTTATAGTATGTATAATATAATTGATAATGTAAGGGCTGATAGAAATTATCTTGAAGGAGTAATGTATTTTTCAAATCAGAAGTTTACAGAAGGCGTTAACAAGATGAACAGTGCTATAACGCTCAATGGTGAATGCGGATACTACAGGTATAACCTGGCTTCGAATGTTTACAGCTTTGCGTCATCAAACAATAAGCTGAGCATAGAAAGCAGGAACAATCTCCTGAAACAGGCTGCAGAAGAAATGCTGAGAGCCAGAAAAACCTTTATAAGTATAAACAGTTGTGATGCTATGCTGGCTATGATGTATTACGAAATAGGAGAGACAGCTAGAGCTGATAGCATCAAGGACGAAGTTCTTATGCGGGATCCTGTCAGTATGAGTCTAAGGCTGAATCTTATTGTTTATTATTCAAAGGTCGATAAAACGGATAAGGCGCGTGAGAATCTTGAATATGTTTTGAAAACCGGATTTGAATCTGTTGGGGTGTGGAATGCAGCAGCATTTTATTATTACAAGACAGGCAACAAAGAAAAGGCTTCGCTTTATTATAACAAAATACTAAGTAGGGAACCCGGTAACAAAGCAGTTATCGAAATGCTTGATAAACTCAAATGATATTTCGGAAATAGAATAAATGGAAAGCTCATAAGCCGGATTTTGTATATTTCCGTTTAACGGGAAAATAGCAGCCATTTATCTGATGCAGCCTACCCTGTATCGCACCGCACAAGGCGGATTTGAGCGAGCAGCCCAAAAGCGATACTTTACGCGGCCTTGCACTCTTGCGGGGTTTATCTTGCAGCAGAAATTACTTCCTGCACGGTGGTCTCTTACACCGCCTTTTCACCTTTTCCCCGGTTGCCCGGAGTAGTTTATTTTCTGTGATACTATCCGTTACAGCAGGTTTACCCAGCTGTACCCGTGCTTTCACACGGCGCATTGCTCTTGAGTGTCCGGACTTTCCTCCCTCAGTACTATCTGAGAGCGGCTGCCTGAGCCTTCCAATTATAGAGATAAAAATAATGAATATTTATCCGAACTTTAAGTAAGAAAATATTCCGAAAAGGCTATAAATGTTAATTTTTGATAAAAATTTGTCAGAGGCTGTTCTTGTTATCAATTCCCTGGTTTGCCAGATTATCGGCTACTTTGTTCAGGCTTCTTTCAACATGTCTGAATGTGTAAGGAAACCTAAATGAACTTAGTTCAGAAACAGCAGAATTATAAAGCGGTTTCAGTCCGCTATCTTTTACTTTGTACAGTTTTTTGAGCTGTTTTATCATCAGTTCGCTATCAGCATTGAATTCAACGAATTCAATTTCAATTGTCTGATTCAATTTCTTAATGATCTGAATACTCTTAACAAGGGCTAAATATTCGGCCTGATTATTTGTGGTCTTGCCAACAAATTCGTTCCACTTCTTAATGACTTTACCTGTCTCATCATAAATAACTACGCCTATTCCGGATTCTCCCGGATTACCTCTTGACGCGCCGTCTGTAAAAACTTTAAGCTTTGCCAATTACTATTTTATGCAATGATGGTTTCTTCTGCAATTAGTATCCGGCCGCATGATTCACATGCATAGAATTTTTCAGCCATACGTATCTCAATTGCTTTTTGAGGCGGTATAGAGCTATAACAGCCCAGACAAGAACCTTTCCTGACAACAGCAATTGCTTCACCATACAATACTTTGCTTATCCTGTCATAATAAGCCAGGTCTTCAGAGTCTATTTGCTCTAATATCGCTTCTCTTTGCTGTTTAAGTTCACCCTCTTCTTCAACGGTCTGTTTGGAAACTTCCTCAAGCTCTTTTTTATTATGCTCAAGCTCGTCATTGATCTCATCCAGCTGCCCGTTAATAAGCACCATCTCATTTTCAATAGCTGCTTTTCTTCCCGAGTTATCATCCTTTGAAGCTTTTTCATTTGCTTTGATCTTTGACTTCGCGTCTTCTATCTCTTTAGCCAGAGCATCGTACTCCTTATTTGAATTGACGGCTCCGCTTCTTAGGAGTTCATCATTCTTTTCAATTTTTACAAGCAAAGCGTCATTTTCCAACTGAACATTATTCTCGGCAGCTTCAATCTCGTTTAGCTCATCCTGCAGTTCAGCGGCTCTCTCGTCGAGCTCACTTTTTTCTGCGTTCAGGTCTTCGATCTTCGATGGAATATCACCTCTTAAGCTGTACAGCTCATGAAGCTCTTTATCTATATGATTAAGCTTGTACAAGTGCAGTAATCTTTCTTTCATGCTCATGTTAATTCTATATTTAATATTCTATTATTTTTCCTAATGTATAAAACGTTCTTCTCAGTTCTTTCACTTTTAGAATGCTGAGAATTTTCAAAATCAGATGAATAATCGAAAATTATCTTCTGGACTCTCTTGGCTGCAATCACTGCGGGAATATTTTTTGGATCCAGCTTTGTGTTTACTTTTGTTAGAATGCTCTTAATTTCAATTTTGTTTTTCAGTGTTACAACAAACCTTGCACTGTTATGGTTCTGTTCTCTTACCAGCACTCTGTAAATCTCACAAGCAGGCTCTTCATAAGGATGAACCCTGTAAATAGTATCAACTACTTCATCAAGCAAATATCTTTCACAAATCATCTCTAGCCTCACTTCTTCAACCATTTCAAACCTGTTTTTCTTGCCAATCACCGGGGCAGAACCCTCACCCCCAATGAACGTCCCTACGCCCTTAGATCTGAATGAACATACTTCGTATTTTCCGATCCTGCCTGCACCCGCAGATGCCATTGCAAAAGTAAGTTCATCAACATTTTCTAAAGGAACGTAAACTGCAATTTTATATTTTTCTGCAAATGATACTCCTGCCGGTTCAATGCTTTTTATGTTTTGCTTACTGAATATCTTATGTGCAGTTTTTTCGGCGAAATTCATTTTGGCACAAAAAAAAGTCCCGTTTTTATTTTCGGGACGCTGTTCATTTAAATCTGTTAAAGTTGTTTTTAGGCTTATTCTGAATAGAAAATTTAGTTATTTTTATTCTCATAGTTGCTCAAAAATAGCAGTACTTAATTTTAATTTCAATGCAAATCAAACCTGTATAGCAGAACATTAATTGACTAATTTTTGTTTAATTAGTGAGAATGATGGATAAGATCAAAGAAATGCTCGAAAATACAAAATCTATTGCTGTAATCGGTTTAAAAAACGATGAAACAGAGATTTCATACAAAGTAACAATGTATATGCAGGAACAAGGATTCAAGATTTATCCGGTAAATCCGAAATTTGAAGGTGAAACTATACTAAAAGAAGTGGTTTTCGAAAAGGTAAACCATATAATTGATGTTATCGATATGGTTAATATATTCAGGAAACCTGAGTTCTTGGCTGAACATGCAATAGAAATACTCCAAATGAAGCCATTACCAAAATTTGTTTGGTTTCAGCTTGGTATTTATAATGACGTTGCGGCAGAGATGCTGAAGAATAACGGCATAAAGGTCATACAAAACAGGTGTATAATGGTTGAACACGTGAATATGAAATAATCAGTTCATACAAGTTTTATGACTTTTGTCTCAGTGGAAGTATGTCTTATTATGTATGATATGATTTGAATTATAGTTAACTTACAATATTGTACTTTAATATATTTTAAGATCAATTTTTGAATCTTTTTACACACCGGCCTTAGCAATTCTGAAAACATTCCCGAAAAAGAGATTCACTGGTTTCTTAAATTAATATTTGGTGAACATAAATTTTTTATTATTAAATAAAACAGCATATGCTTAGATATAAAGCAGACATAAAAACCCTTATCTACATGGGTTTAACAACTTCGCTTTTTGTTCTTCAGTGGATGGTTTTCGGGTTTCATCCGGCTGCCTACATTGTATTCCTGTTTCTTTCGGTTTCCGTTGCAGTAATAACGCATAATCACAACCATGTCAGGATATGGAAATCGGATTTTTTGAATACATTACAAGACTGGTGGCTTACCGTATTCTATGGTTTCCCGGTGTTTGCTTGGATACCTACTCACAATAAGAATCACCACAAGCTTAATAACAGGCTTGGCGATTATACCATCACCTATCGTTTCAGTGAAAAGAACAACATGCTGACCTTATTGACATATCCTTCAATCAGCGGTTACTACCAACAGAAAGCGATCAAGGATTACCTTAGAGATATGTATAGGAATAAAAGGAACAGATTCTATCTGAGTATTGCACAATACGTTGTGCTTGTAATTTGGGTTGCTGCATTTTTGCTTCTGGACTGGAAGAAAGCAATATTATATGTCATAATTCCGCAGCAGGTTTCACTTTTCAGTGTGCTGATATTCAATTACGTTCAGCACGTGCATGCAAACGAAGAATCTGCATGGAACCACTCGCGTAACTTCACCGGTTTCTTGAACTTTCTATTGTTCAATAACGGATTACATACAGTTCACCACGAAACAGCAGGACTTCACTGGAGCCAAGTGCCTGCTGCACACAAAAAAGTTGAACACCTGATTGATGATTCTCTTAAGGAAAGAAGCTTCTGGTGGTATATCTTCAGAAATTATGTAATGGGTTTTTTCAGCAAAAAGTATAAGACTGATTCCATGAGATTGAGAAGGATAGAAGCTGAGCGCTTAGCAAAACTTAAGGAAGAAGAATCCAAGACTCACGAAAGGGAGGCTATTTTAGCTTAACAATTTTAGTTTTCATATTAAGAAAGCCCGTTAAATAATTAACGGGCTTTTGTTTTGCTCAATTTTTGCTTTATGTTTTCCTATTGGCCTGCGGGTATTTTAACATTTCTTCTTGCAATTACATCAGTAAGCGTGAGAGTTGTTTCTTTAAAGCTGAAGTAATACTCGTTGCTTTTAAAATCAACATATTTCTGCAAAAGGTAATTCTTAACATTCCCCTCTTTTTCAAGCGATACCAGCCAGGTACTTGGAGTCACTTCAACTACTGCAGCACCATTGTAAGCAGAACCGAGTTTATATACCTCAGTTTCAAGATATGCCGCAAGATCTTCGTCATCAGAATCTGAAAGAAAGTCAATAAGAATGGAGGCAGAGAATTTTTCTTCAGGGGTCAAATTTGTGTCAGCCGGATTTTCACCGTCTTCAATTTGTGGTTTCTGAGTATTCTGCTGAGGCGGAGTGTCGTTTTTAGAACATCCAATTAATGATGCAAAAACAAGCAGGAGCAGAACTTTAACGGGAATTTCTAAGGATTTCATTAAGCTATTATTCCCAGCTCTTTTCCTATGCTGCCAAAAAGTTCCAGAATCCTGTCCAAATGCTCTTTTTCGTGGCTTGACATATATGAAGTTCTCAGCATTGCCATACCAACGGGCACACCCGGAGAAATAAACGCATTTGTAAATACGCCTGCATCAAATAATTTGCGCCAGAAAATAAAGGTTCGTTCATCGTCACCTATAATTACAGGAACAATTCCGGTTTGGCCGTCAATTATTGTGAATCCAAGTTTTGTAAACCCTGCGCGCATATAATCCGCATTGGATACCAGCCTTTCAACTCTCCACGGCTCTTCTTCCAGTATTTCAAGTGCTGCCATTGCTGCTGCAACTGAGGCTGGAGTTGGCGATGCGCTGAAGATCAGTGCCGGGGCATGATGCTTGATGTAATTCAAAACTCTTTCAGCGCCCGCAACAAATCCGCCAAGCGAAGCAAAAGTCTTTGAGAATGTTCCCATCGTCATATCAACCTTATCCATAATACCGTAATGTGAGCCCGTTCCTCTTCCGCCTACGCCGATTACTCCAACTGAATGCGCATCATCTATAAGTATTCTTGCACCGTATTCCTGTGCCAATGCAACCATTCTTGGCAGGTGAACTATTTCGCCTGTAGTAGAAAAAACTCCGTCTGAAACTATCAGCTTGCCCTTATCCTTAGGAATTCTTTTCAATACAGCCTCTAGGTCATCCATTTCGTTATGCTTGTAACGCTTGAATTCAGCGAATGCGCCTTTTGCCATTAGATCTGCGGCAACAATACACGCATGGTTATCTTTATCGGATATTACATACTCTCCTTTTTGAACAA
This sequence comes from Ignavibacteria bacterium, assembly GCA_030835005.1. Lineage (GTDB taxonomy): Bacteria > Bacteroidota > Ignavibacteria > Tepidaquicellales > OLB5 > OLB5. The sequence goes on from JAUQWT010000279.1 coordinate 29,840, forward strand.
GTGTAGGGATAATTCCCTGTGCCGTTTGGTAGCCGGTTGAAAAAAGCAAAACGGCTTCAGTGCCGAAGTATTTAGCCATTTTGGCTTCAAGCTCTATATGAAGATCAAGAGTACCAGTCAAATAACGCGAGCCGCTGCAGCCGGTTCCGTATTTTTCTACGGCCTTAATTGCTGCTTCCTTAACTTTTGGATGTGCGGTCAGCCCAAGGTAATTATTCGAGCCAGCCATGATCATCTTTTTGCCTTCTATCTGAACAACCGGTCCTTCGTTCTCTTCTATTGGGCGGAAATAAGGATAAAGCCCTGACTTTTTGACCTCATCGGCTCTTACAAAATCAAAACACTTCTGAAATAAATCCACTGTAAAGACGCTCCTTGCTTATAGCTTGATTAAATTAATTGATATTACGGTATTTATTGAATATGTTTGAATACTAATTTACTTCATTTATGAAATTATAACAAGGAAAATCAGTTTTAGCGGATTGCATGTGCTGGAATTTAATTAAAGGAAAATTATCAAATGGCTACAGCATTTATTACAGGCGCTACGGGATTCATAGGCTCACATTTAGTTGATGAATTGCTTAAGAAAAATTACACGATCAAATGCCTTATAAGGAAATCGAGCAGCAAAAAATGGCTGGAAGGCAAGCCTGTTGAGTATATTGAGGGCGACCTGTTCACCCAGAGCGTGCTTGAAAAAGCACTAAGCGGCGTTGATTATGTTTATCACGTGGGCGGTGTTACATTTGCAAAGAAGAAAGAAGAGTTTTACCGCGGAAACGTTGAAGCAACTAAAAGCCTGCTGGATGCATGCTACAGGTTCAATCCCGGAGTGAAAAAGTTCATTCACGTTAGTTCACAGGCAGCGGTCGGTCCCTCGTTTGACGGAAAGCCGATAGATGAAACAAGAGACTATTACCCTTTAACTACTTACGGAAGAAGTAAAGTTGAAGCCGAAAAAGCAGTTATAGATTATTTTGATAAGATCAAATGCACGGTCGTGAGGCCACCTGCTGTTTACGGACCAAGAGATTATGCCATTTACGAGTATTTCAAATCAATGAACCGCGGCTTGCAGCCATTAATCGGATTTGATAACAAGCTCATTAGCCTGATTCATGGCGTTGACCTTGTGCGCGGATTTATCTTGGCGGGTGAATCAGATATATCTGCATCTGAAATATATTTTATTGCATCGGAGAAATTCTACAACTGGCGCGATGTTGGGAATATGACCCAAAAACTTCTGGGAAGAAAAACTGTTCGCCTTGTTATCCCCCATTTTGCAGTTAAAACAACTGCATTCTTCTCGCAGGTCTTTGGAGTGTTTTCTAAAAAGCCAATTGTGCTGAACATAGAAAAATCAAGGGAGCTTACTCAGGCTTACTGGATATGCTCAATTGAAAAAGCGCAAAGAGAGCTTGGCTTCAAAGAAAGCTTCACGCTCGAAGAAGGTTTCCGAGATACGATTGACTGGTATAGATTGGAAGGCTGGTTGAAGTAAGTTTCTGTGGTTTTTGCTCCTGATGTCGTTTAGGCGGCCATTAGCCCACCTTAAGATATTATTAATTAATAACTTACCCGCTATCAAATAGTCATTTTGCCAAAATATCAATTTTTGGTCAATTTCCACTCATCCCACCACCCTTTTCAATTGACTAAAAGCCCTTTTTTCGCTATTTTTGTTGTTCTATACATTTCGATCAATAAATTTAATATAATATAAAGGTTAACAATGGCTACTATGAACTTGTCTGCTCAGAAAAGAGAAGATCTGGGCAACTCAACTACTAAGACTGCAAGAAAAAAGGGATTCATTCCCGGAGTGTTTTATTTTAAAGATGCGCCATCTGTTGCAATAAGCGTAAAGGAAACTTCTCTGAATCCGTTTGTTTTTACATCAGAAGTAAGAATAATAAATTTACAGATCGAAGGCGCTGATAAACCATATAACTGTATCTTGAAAGAGGTTCAGTTCGATCCAGTCAGCGATAAACCAATTCATTTTGACCTGCTCGGTATTTTGGAAAATGAGAAAATTAAAGTTGAAGTGCCGCTTAAGCTTGTTGGAGCTCCGGTTGGAGTGAGAGATGGCGGTGTTGTTCAGCATAATCTTCACTCTCTTGAAGTTGAATGTTTACCCGCATATATTCCTTCTCATATTGATGTTATGATAGCCGATCTGAAGATTGGTGATTCAGTTCATGTCAGTGATCTGAAAATTGAAAATGTTGAGGTCCTTTTTGACCCTAATGCTACAATAGTATCATGTGTTCCGCCTGCAGTTGAAAAGGCTCCTGAGACAGAAGCCGTTGAAGGTGAAGCAGCAGCAGCAGAGCCTGAAGTTATTGCCAAGGGCAAGAAAGACGAAGAAGAAGAAGCTGAGAAGAAATAATCCCGTTATGGGATTTTTCTTTTTGTATAGAGCCCTTTACCGGCATAATTGCTTTATGAACAGGATAATTTTTTTGAAATTTTATTGAGCAATGTTTATTGTATAGTTGGTTTGGGTAACCCCGGATCAAAATACCATGACACCCGGCACAATGCCGGTTTTGTGGTGATAGATAAGCTTGCTGAGTTCTTTAAAATAGAAGAGTTTGAATTTGAAGACAACTACCTTTATGCTGTAATTGATTACAAAGATAAACAGATTGCATTTATGAAGCCTCTTACATTTATGAACCTTAGCGGTAAAGCTGTTAAGGCTTTTTATGATAAGTACGAGATCCCGGCAGAGAATTTGCTTATTGTTTATGATGATGTTAATCTGGATTTTGGTGTCATTCGTCTCAGGCCAAATGGTTCTGATGGAGGACAAAACGGGATAAAATCGGTAATCTACGAAATGGAAACAGAAAATATCCCAAGACTTAGGGTAGGGATAAGATCTGCTGAGGATTTTGAGAGGCTGCAAAGTGAAGAAGGGTTTTCCCTGGCAAATTATGTACTTTCGGGATTCAGCGAAAAAGAGTTTGAGTTAATTGATAAAGTTGCAGACTCCGCAAAAGATGCAGTGTTGAGTTTCATTGATGCAGGTTTAGAAGATACCATGAACAGGTTTAACAGGAACATACTTGAATAAACTTCTGCATCATAGATTTTTAAAGAAAGTAAATATTACAAACCAAATAATAATATGAAGAAAAACATAATACTAAGTACTTTGTTATTTCTGTTAAGCTCGGTTACGGCTTTTGCAAGCGAAGCCGATCTTAAAATTCCGGATCTGAGCGCCAGCCAGAACAATATGCTGATGATAGGTATTGGAGTTTGTGTTCTTGGCCTTTTATTCGGTATAATACAGTTCCTTAAAGTCAAAAAGTTGAAGGCACACCAGTCAATGCTTGATGTTGCCCAGATAATTTACGAGACCTGTAAAACCTATCTTAATCAGCAGGGCAAATTCATAGCGATACTATTTGTATTTATTGGAGTATGTATTGCCTTTTATTTTGGTGTTCTTAATCACACCAGCATCTTCGGGGTTGGCCTTATTCTGATGTGGACAGTTATCGGTATTCTTGGTTCATTTGGCGTAGCTAAGTTCGGTATAAGAATGAACACACTTGCAAACAGCCGTATGGCTTTTGCATCACTTGAAAGAAAACCGATCAAGCTTCTTAATATTCCTCTTGATGCGGGGATGAGCATCGGTGTTATGCTTATCTGCGTTGAGCTTATCATGATGCTGATTATCCTGCTCTTTGTTCCGCGTGAATACGCAGGCGCAAGTTTTATCGGATTTGCTATTGGTGAGTCACTCGGCGCATCCGCTCTTAGAATTGCCGGCGGTATATTCACGAAGATCGCCGATATAGGAAGCGACCTTATGAAAATTGTATTCAAGATCAAAGAAGATGACCCCCGTAACCCCGGAGTAATTGCTGATTGTACCGGTGATAACGCAGGAGATTCAGTTGGACCCACCGCAGACGGATTTGAAACATATGGCGTTACAGGCGTTGCGCTGATCAGTTTTATAGTTCTGGCAGTTCCCAATGTAATGTTCCAGACAGAGCTTTTGACATGGATCTTTGTAATGAGAATCCTCATGATCCTTACCTCAATTGCCTCATTTTATATTAACGGTATCTGGGCAAAAGCTAAATATGGCAAATCTGAAGAGCTGGATTTTGAAAAACCTTTAACGTCGCTTGTATGGATCACCTCTATTCTTTCAATGGTAGTAACTTTTGTTATCAGCAAAGTTCTTATTGGACATTTACCCGATAATCTCTGGCTGACACTTTCCATCATAATCAGCTGCGGCACACTTGGCGCGGCCTTGATACCCGAATTCACGAAAATTTTTACAAGTCCCAAAAGCAAACATGTTAATGAAGTTGTAACTGCCTCAAGAGAGGGCGGAGCGTCTCTGACGATACTTTCGGGTCTTGTTGCGGGTAATTTTTCTGCATTCTGGATCGGAATGGTATTTTTCTTCCTTATGACAATTGCATATTTTGCGTCACTTTCAATTCCAGGCACTATGATTCCTGCCTATGCATCTATTTTTGCATTTGGCCTGGTAGCATTCGGAATGCTTGGTATGGGTCCGGTAACAATTGCAGTTGATAGTTACGGACCGGTAACCGATAATGCCCAGTCGATCTATGAGCTTTCACTAATTGAATCCCGCGAAGGTATTTCCGCAGAGATAGAAAGAGATTTTGGATTTAAACCTGATTTTGAAAAAGCAAAACATTACCTCGAAGCAAATGACGGAGCAGGGAATACATTTAAAGCTACTGCAAAGCCGGTGCTAATTGGTACGGCAGTTGTGGGAGCGACAACCATGATATTCTCGCTTATTCTTGTAATTAAAAATACTCTTGGCATTCAACCCGAGGCAATACTCAGCATTCTTAATCCCTATTCGATCCTTGGGTTTATTTGCGGGGGTGCTGTAATATACTGGTTCACAGGTGCGTCAACACAGGCGGTAACAACAGGCGCATACAGAGCAGTTGAGTATATCAAGAAAAATATCAATCTTGATGAAGATGCAAGTATGAGCGCATCGACTGAAAAATCAAAAGAAGTTGTGAAAATCTGCACAAAGTATGCTCAGACAGGTATGTTCAACATATTTATCGCAATCTTTTCATTTGCGCTTGCTTTCGCATTCTTTTCTGCGCCGGGCAAAACAAATGAGCCTGTTGCATTTTTTATCAGCTTCCTGATTTCAATTGCGGTGTTTGGCCTGTTCCAG
>JAUQWT010000280.1 GCA_030835005.1 Ignavibacteria bacterium
ACACGTGATTCTTGAGCGGCCGAAAGATATTGCGCATGGTGACCTTTCTTCGAATGCTGCAATGATGTATGCCAAGAAATCGAAATCTAACCCAAAAGAATTTGCACAGCGTGTTATTGATAAAATGAATTTGCCTGATGAGTTTATTTTAAAAGCAGAGATCGCAGGTCCTGGATTTATAAATTTCTACGTATCGGATAGTTACTACACTTCAAAGCTTGAAGAGATACTTAAGCAGGCATCTGATTTCGGAAAGCTTGATACAAACAAAGGCAAAACCGCTGATCTGGAATGGGTAAGTGCAAATCCAACCGGGCCGCTGCATACGGGACACGGCAGGCAAATCGCACTAGGCAAAGCAATAGCTAATTTGCTGGAATGGTCGGGCTATAAAGTAACACGAGAATATTATTACAACAATGCCGGCATGCAGATGGAAAAACTTGCTAAATCCGTATATGCGCGTTACCGCCAGTTGTATGAACCGGATTATCCTTTCCCCGAAGATGGCTATGTGGGTGATTATGTGATGGAAGTAGTACGGATACTTGATGAAGAGTACGGCGATAAGCTGATTGATTCTTCCGATGATATCTTCAAAATGGCAGGGGAGAACTGGTGCTTTAAATCAATAAAGCATACGCTTGCAAGAATGGGAATTACCCATGATATTTTTTTCAATGAGTCATCGCTGTATGAATCAGGTGGGATCAAAGAAACCCTTGAAGCATTCAAAAATGCCGGATTGAGCTACGAAAAAGACGGCGCAGTTTGGCTTAAAACATCTGAATTACTCAAAGACAAAAAAGATGCAGTTGATAAGGTAATAGTTAAATCAACCGGAGAGCCTACTTACCGTCTGCCTGATATGGTCTATCACATTGATAAGATCAAACGAGGCTATGACCTGATTATAGATATATTCGGGGCAGATCACGGCGATACATATAAAGAAGTGCTTGCTGGTTTGCAGGGGCTTGGTTATGATTCATCAAGGATAAAAGTGATTATTCACCAGATGGTAACATTTGTGCAGGATGGCAAGCCGGTTAAGATGAGCAAGCGAAGCGATAATGTAGTATACATGGATGACCTGCTGGATGAGCTTGGCGAAGATGTTACTCAGTTCTTTTATGTGATGAGAAGCGCAAATACACATCTTGAATTCGATATTTCTTTGGCCAAGGAACAGTCCGATAAAAATCCGGTCTTTTACCTTCAATATGCACATGCAAGGATATGCAGCATACTCCGCAATGCAAAAGAAGTGTTCCCTGAGTTTAATGACAAGTCAACTGCCGATTATAGCTTGCTAAGTTCGCATGATGAGGTTAACATGATGAAAGTACTATCGGTTTTCCCCGATATAGTTGCATCATCAGCCGCGACATATGAGCCGCATAAAGTGATCACCTATTTGAATGAAGTTGCGGAGAACTATCACAGGTTCTACCATAACAACAGGGTGATAAATAAAGATGCCAAGGAAGTTTCATTCGCCCGCCTTAAGCTATGCGAAGCGGCCAAGATCACGCTGAAAAACGGATTTGATATTATTGGTATAAGCGCTCCGGAGAAGATGTAGAATTATTGTGGATTTCGGATATGGGATTTCGGAGTGCAGATTTGAAACATAGGTTCCCAAATAGTGTACTTATAGCACCCGCAAAGTTACTACTTCTTACACAGATCTATGATTCTCTCAAGATCCTCTGATGTATAGTACTCGATAATAATATTGCCTGTTGTTGGTGATGATGGATGAAGCTTGACTCTTGTGCCGAAATGTTCCATAAATTTTTCTTCAAGGAATTTTATTGCTGCTTTGTTCTGGTCCGTTATTTCGTATATCTTCTTTTCTCTTTTTGGTTTCTTATCATGTTTTGCTTTCTTGGTGAATTCTTCGGCTTTTCTAACTGTTAGATTTTCAGAAACTATCTTCTTCCAGAAAAGCATCTGGTCAACTTCATTATCAAGAGCAAGTATTGCGCGGGCATGGCCTTCGGTAATTTCAGCTTTTTGAATGCTGGTTTTGATCTCTTGCGGGAGTGACAATAACCTTAGAGTATTTGCAACAGCGCTTCGGGATTTGCCGACTTTCTCAGAGATCTCTTCCTGCTTTAAGCTGCATTCATTTATCAATCTTTGATACCCTTCGGCAACCTCAATTGCATTAAGGTTTGCACGCTGTATGTTTTCTATCAATGCTATTTCCAGCAGGTCTTCTTTAGCAGTTACATCCATTACGAATGAGGGGATCTTTTCAAGTTTAGCGATCTTTGCTGCGCGCAGGCGTCTTTCACCCGAAATCAGTTCATAGCTGCCATCTTCCAGTTTCCTTACTGTAATGGCCTGAATTATTCCTTTCTGCCTTATTGATTCTGCAAGGTCATTCAATTCAGATTGGTCAAAATCCTTTCTTGGCTGGTAAGGATTGGTTTTAATACTGCCTGTTTCAATGAAAAGGATCTGCTGATCAGCATTTGGATTAAGCTCAGTAATGTTTTCGGCAGTTTCATTTTGCTGTGTGCTGCCGAAGAGTACTTCGAGGCCTTTACCAAGGCCGCCTTTTGTTTTATCTTTAGACATTATGTTAATTCTGCTAGTTTATTATGCTGTCCGGTTTCTTTGGCGGAATCTCTTTATTAACAACTTCAAATTTAGGGGCATCATATGTTAAAATATTATCGAATTTCTGAAGATGCTCTTTACCGTTCCTGCGCAAAAACTCGTTGGCAAGCTCGGTATAATTTCTTGCGCCAACGCTCATCGGGTCATATACAACAACGGGCTTTCCGTAAGAAGGGGATTCGCTGATCTTTACGTTGCGCATTACCTTAACGGGATAAAGCTTTTCCTGGAAATACTTTTCAAGTTCACCGGCGACCTGGTTAGAAAGCCTTAGCCTTGCATCAAACATTGTGAGCAAATAGCCTTCAATTTCAATCTCTGGATTCAGACGGGTTTTTATCATCTTGATCGTGTTGAGCAGTAATGTCAGTCCTTCAAGTGCATAGTACTCGCTTTGCACCGGGATCAGGACTGAATCCGACGCTACTAGTGCATTAAGCGTGATTAGACTGAGCGATGGAGGACAATCAATGAACACAAAATCAAAGTAATCTTTCAATTCATCCAGCTTTGTTTTCAGCACAAATTCGCGGTTTGGCATGCTGACAATTTCAATCTCAATGCCTACAAGATTTATGTTTGATTTTATTATGAATAAATTGGGCACATCGGTCTGTTCAACACATTCTTTTGGCGAACGAACTGAGGTAAGTAATTCGTAAACAGAACCATGCATGGTATTAGTAGGGAATCCAAACCCGGAAGTGGCGTTTGACTGCGGATCAATATCAACCAGCAGTATCTTACAACCGCAGGCTGCAAGGGCTGCACATAAATTCACAGCAGTTGTTGTCTTTCCAACTCCGCCTTTTTGATTTGCTATTGAAATTACTTTGGCCAAATATTATATGATCTCATCTAATTTTAGGTGAACAACTTATCTATAAATCAATTGAGCCGCCAAATGGAATAACGACGCATTTCCTTCCAATGGATTCCACTTTTCTCCTGAATTCTTCAGGGTCTGAGTTTATTACAGGGAAGGTTTCGTAATGCATCGGAATGGCGGTTTTGCAGTTCAAGAACTCTACTGCCTTAACAGCATCATCAATTCCCATGGTAAAATTATCACCAATTGGCAGTATTGCAGCATCTATTGAATTCATTTCTCCGATGAGCTTCATATCAAGAAACAAACCTGTATCGCCTGCATGGTAAATTGTTTTACCTTCAATTGTGATAATTACACCGGCAGGTTCACCCATACACAAGCCCTCGCTTTCCATTGAGGAGCTGTGATGTGCAATTGTGAATTTCACTTTGCCGAATGGAAAATCCCACTGGCCGCCGATCCCCATGTTATGGACTTTGCATCCTTTTGAGCTTGCATAATTTGCAAGCTCATGTACTGCGATGACTTCGGCATTATTTGATTTTGCGATTTCAACTGTATCACCAAAGTGATCGCCGTGTGCATGTGTGAGTATAATATAGTCAGCTTTTATATCCGCTGCTTTTGTTCCGGCATGTTTGTTGCCAGTGAAGAACGGGTCAATTAATATAATATACTTGCCTGAATTTATCTCAAAGGCAGAATGCCCGTGATTTGTGATTTTTAACATAACGACTAAATTTTATAGGAAGTTAAACAAAGTTAGGGTAATTAAAATTGTAATTCAATTTAGCAATTAATCCCTGATTTCAGTACCAGGATGACAGTTAGTTCAGTGATTTATCCTACATTTGATTTCTCGACTGAATTTTGCTTTTCAAGCATAGGAAATCCTTTCCTTATATGTTGCTTAAAAGAGAAAATTGAATGACTTGGAATTCAGCTGTATAAAAAAAGGCAGGTTTTTACGCCTGCCGAGGAGTTTAGAAGTGCAAAACAATCATCGGAGGTAATTGATGATTTCCTAAATCTGCTCTTTAAAGCCGTTGAGTGCCATACCGTAAATGGGGTAAAAAAATCCCTAAAAATCAATCAGAAATAACATATTTAAACAAAACTTGAAAGTTCAGAAGAGTATTTTTCAATTAGTATTGGAAATCAAAGTATAACTAAGGCAGGTAATTTCACCTGCCTTCAATGTCTGAATCTCTATTTGACAAGTACCATGTGTTTTGTTTCGGTGAAATCACCGGCAATCAATTTACAAAAATAAACCCCGCTTACAAAATTTGTTGCGTCCCAATCAGCTTTATATGTTCCTGGCTTTAGCTCTTCATTTACAAGAGTTTCAACTTCTCTGCCTGTTGCATCGTAAATAGTTAGATTTACAAATCCTAAATCCGCGATCTTAAATTCGAAATTAGTGGTTGGGTTGAAAGGGTTTGGATAATTCTGCTCCAATGCATACTCATCAGGAACCAAGTTGCTGATAGGGGAGATACCGATTGGATCACCCCCGGAAGTCGTATAAAGTATTACTCCTCCTCCTCCGACAATAACGCCGTTTAAGGCGGAGTTCATTAGTACTGATTCAAACGTAGTATTGGCTACCGGGCTAATCTGCGGATTCCATGAGTTTCCTCCATCTGTTGTTCTGATTATCTTTTGCTGGTAGCCAACTGCAGTTGTATTATTAATATCCATGTAGTCTATTCCACCCAGCCAGTAAGCCAGATTCAGGTTCACTTGTGACCAGCTGAAACCTCCGTCAACTGTTTTCCAAACCCTGCGGGATCACCGCAAGCCAT
>JAUQWT010000281.1 GCA_030835005.1 Ignavibacteria bacterium
GCAAGTTCTTTATTCCCTGAGGCCATGTATGCCTCACCTAAACTATCATATACATTGGATGAATTTGGATAAAACTCAACATTCAGCTTGAATATCTCAATTGCTGCATCTGTTTTCTTTTCACCAATTAGCAAGTAACCAAGATTATTTAAAATACCCTCAGAAATCTCGCTGTAGTCGGGCATTTTTGCTTTCACACTTCTTATCAATTCAACAGCTTCTTTCGTTTTCCCTTCTGCAAGTAACTCAGCAGGCAGTTTCATGTTTCCGGAATACTTAGGCAAAGTAATTTCATCGCTATCAAAACTAAGAATGAGTCCGTTATCTGCCGGCGCAAGACTTAAACCCGGGACAGAGGTTGAAAACGATTTGCCGTTAACATCCGTTATGCTTGTGGTCATGAACGGAGATTCCACGCCGGACGCATTATTCTGTGCAATATATACCCGTCCGTCTGAGGAGATTTCCATTACCTGAAAAGGAGAATACAAATATTTCCCCGCTATATCTGAGACGTCCGGATTCTTACTCTCCGGTATAATATCATAAGCAAGCACTGCATCTAAAACCGGGTCTTTGCCGCTAAAATAATCCTTTGCTGTAATTTCAACCGGAAGCTGCGGTGATGTAGTTTGACGCTTATCAAAGCTGAAACTGTTCTGCCAGTATAAAGAAGAGAGTCTTACCTGGATACCGGAATTTGGCAGAACAACAGGTTTATTATCACCGTAATGATTAGGTGAAGCGCCTGTTGGTTCACCTGCAAAAATGGTATTTGTATTGAATTCCATTTTTGTTGTGAAATAAGAAGCAGCTGAAAAGGTTTCCCTGCCGATAATGGTAAATAGCCTGCCTTTTTGATTAATCTTTGGATTTTTGCTTATGAAATCGACCATTGGGATACTTGTAAAATTGTTGCCGCCTCCGTTATTTCTTATATCAATTATAGTTTTTTCCACTTCATTGGCATTAACAAATTCTTCAATCCTTTTGCAGAATTTCTTCACACTTTCATTTTTATCCGGTAGTATCCTTTTATATTTGATGTACAGGGTTTTACTTTCCGGCAGATACTCAAACCAATAGTTTTTTTCATCATTCCTTAGATACATAGGCAAATTCGCGCCGGAATTATCCCCAAAAAGAAAGTGTGCTGCCTCACCTTCCGAAACTGAATTTATCAAGATTTTTTCTTCTTTTCCATCTTCAGAAATAAATGTAAATTCTGCTTTTTTATCGTCTGCGGTTATCCCAAGTCCGTTCAACAGCCTGCTGTTGATAAGGTAATAAGGTAAATTATGTTTCATGCTGTATTCATTATCCCCATGGAGTAATGGCTGAATCATTTCAACGGCTTTTTCAACTCTTAAAGAGCCAATCCTGATCAGTTTCATTCCTTTGATCTTTTCATATCCGCCTCCGGCCTTAATGGCATATATACCTTCGGGAAATTGATACAATTGCACAGGGTAAAAGTAAAACTCTATTTTAGGTTTTGTTTCATTGCCGGTTGAGTGCCTGCCGAAAAAATTTACGGCAGTATGTCCATCGCCTATCATTGCAGCCATTCTGGTCAGTTCAACCAGCATTTGATTATCCGTTAGTTCCCCTGAACGACTGTTGAGATCAGACAGATATTTTTCAAATACATCCTTTGAAGTGTTGTGAAATGGATTGTAATGAACCTTTGGCATTTGCTCAAACAGATATGCCATATCTTTCTGCCAATTATCTGGTGAAATTGTGTTTTGTGAAAGGAGTTGAATGCTGAATAAAACATACATCAGAAGAAACCTAAAGATGTAAATATCGGATTTGGACATAGTTCTCCCCGGGAAGTTAAGTTAGGAGAGCAATTTTTATACTTAGACGCCCCTAGTAAAGTTAAGGTTTCATTCTTAAGACAAAATATTGATTTGGACTCATGGTTTTCTACGATTTTGTACTCAAAGTTCTACATTTAAATTTACCCTTATTTTTAGTAATTTGCACCTCACACCTGAACAGAACTAATTAAACAATAATATACCTGAAGAAAGGATTTTAAATGTCTGCAAATACACCAATTACGGTCGCGTATGGCGATGGAATAGGACCCGAAATCATGAATGCGACCCTTGATATTATCAAAGCGGCGGGAGCAAAACTTGATATTGAAGTTATCGAAATAGGAGAAAATGTTTATAACAGAGGAAGCGATACAGGTATAGAAGATAGTTCATGGGATTCATTGCTTAAGACAAGAGTTTTTTTGAAAGCCCCTATAACTACACCACAGGGCGGCGGATTTAAAAGTTTGAATGTTACAGCAAGAAGGACCCTTGGACTCTATGCAAATGTCCGTCCATGCGTTTCCTATAATCCATATGTTCAGACCAAACACCCTATTATGGATGTAGTCATAATCCGTGAGAATGAAGAAGATCTTTACGCAGGAATTGAGCACAGGCAAACAGACCAGGTTATGCAGTGCTTAAAGCTTATTTCGGAACCCGGCTCTGAAAAAATAATCCGCTACGCATTTGAATATGCCCGTGCCAATAACCGGAAGAAAGTTACGTGCTTTATGAAGGATAACATCATGAAGCTAACAGACGGGTTGTTCCACAAAGTTTTTGATAAAGTTGGCGAAGAGTATCCCGATATTGAGAAAGAAAACTGGATAGTTGATATAGGAGCTGCAAAGCTGGCTACTTCACCCGAAGCATTTGATGTAATTGTGATGGAAAATCTTTACGGTGATATTCTATCAGATGTGACGGCGCAAATGACAGGATCTGTTGGACTGGCAGGTTCTGCCAACATTGGTGATAAATGCGCTATGTTTGAAGCGATCCATGGTTCCGCTCCCCGAAGGGCGGGTCAGAATTCAGCAAACCCCTCAGGGTTATTGCTAGGCGCAGTGATGATGCTCACCCATATTGGCCAGCCGGAAATTGCCGCAAAAGTGCATAACGCATGGCTCAAGACTCTTGAAGACGGAATTCATACTTACGACATTTTCAGAGAAGGCGTAAGCAAGCAGAAAGTCGGCACGAAAGAATTTGCAAAAGCTGTAATTGAAAGGCTTGGCCAGAAACCAAAAGAGCTTAAAGAAGTTGAATACAAAAGATTTGATGTTAAGTCAAATCCCGCCAATGATTACCGGAACATAAAGAAGGCTAAGAAGGAAACTGTTGGAGTTGATATATTTCTTCACTGGACAGAAGGCACGGCCGGCGAGTTAGGTGAAAAACTAAAGAATATTCTGGCTGAAGGACTCGCGATGACAATGATCTCAAACCGCGGCACAAAAGTTTGGCCTGTTGGCAAAGTTGAGCCTTTTTGTGTGGATCACTGGAGATGCCGATATGAATCACCGGAAAGCGGTAAACCTATCACGCACAATATGATCGTTGAGCAGCTCAGGAAATTACATGAAGCAGGATACGATTTTATCAAGATGGAAAACCTTTGCACATTTGACGGAGTGCCCGGTTTTTCGCTCACAAAAGGTCAATAATAAAATCGTTCACAGATCTGAATTTGAAAGGCTTTTCGGGTTTCTCCGAAGGGCCTTTTCTGTTTCCCGACACGAAAAAACTTAAAAATTCAGCACATAAATGGGAACAAATTATTGAAAAATGTTATTTTGTATAATATGGAGATTAGAGGGTACTTTGGGAATATATTTGAATGAAACTGCGTATAACAACAAAGGTAGAACAGGATTTCAGAAAGGTTTTCAGCAGATTTGATCTGAGTTTGTTCAACAAGCTAAAACCGCCGCTGGTGTCTTTCAAAGTGATCAGGTTTGACGGCTGCAAAAGGGGTGACAAGGTTGAACTGGAAATCGGGATGCTATGGAAAAAGCAGTTCTGGCGTGCAGTAATTGTAGACGATTTTGACAGCGAGTGCATGATATATTTTACTGATACAGGTGAGATTTTGCCAAAACCCTTAACCTATTGGAAACATAAGCATATAATTGAAAAATGTGTTGATAGTAGCAAAATTATTGATGATATTTGTTATGAAACGGGCAGTAAAATTGTGAACTTTTTGTTGTATCCTCTCATTTTTATGCAATTTTTTTACAGAAAACCTATTTATAAATCTTATTTTAGGAAATAAAGCCCCATTTTATGGTCATTACTTACAGGGTTAATGCAAGGTTAGAAGCACATCAAATGGCTGAATTGTTCACGTCTTCAGGGATAAAAAGACCTGTTGATGATCTTAACAGGATCAAGAAGATGATAGATAGCTCTAATCTTGTTGTAAGCGCTTGGGACGGAGAAAAACTTGTGGGAATAGCCCGTGCGCTGACAGATTTCAGTTATTGCTGTTATCTTTCAGATCTTGCAGTTGATAAAGAATATCAGAATCAGGGAATTGGCCATGAACTAGTAAGCGAGATACAGAAACAAATAGGAGAAGGTTCAAATGTTGTTCTGCTTGCTGCACCTGAAACTATGGAGTATTACCCTAAGATAGGGTTTGATAAATGCAATGTTGCATATATAATCCCCCGCAAAAAATAATCATGCCGCCCGCAAAATCACCCGAAAGCATTTCCGAAAGAGAATTACAGAATCTGCGCAAACAATATACAAAGAGTTCTTTAACATCATCCGGTGTTAACAAAGACCCCATCCGCCAGTTTGAAAAATGGTTTGCAGAAGTGCTTAAGTCCGGTTTCTATGAGCCGAATGCAATGATACTTGCCACTTCATCAAAAACCGGAAAACCCTCTGCAAGGACTTTACTGATGAAAGGATTTGATGAGAGCGGATTTGTATTTTATTCAAATTACAAAAGCAGAAAAGGCAATGATATTGAGCAGAATCCCTTTGGCAGCCTTCTTTTTTACTGGGATAAACTTGAGCGTCAGGTCAGAGTTGAAGGTAAGATAGTGAAGCTTACAAAAGAGGAAAGCGAGGATTATTTCAACACAAGGCCCTATAAGAGCAGGGTGGGCGCCTGGGCATCTAAACAAAGCACGGTAGTTGAAAGCAGATCAGTAATAGTTAGAGAATTCCTGAAGTATATGATGAAATTCAGAACTCACGTTCCGCTGCCCCCGGTATGGGGCGGATACAGACTTATCCCTGATTCATTTGAGTTCTGGCAGGGCAGGCCAAACCGACTGCACGACAGGATCCGATATACCCTACAAAAAAAGGGCTGGAAAATTGAAAGACTTGCCCCTTAAATCACCGAAGTATTTTTTGGGCCTCGCTAATCAGCCAGGTCTTGTAAGGGAAGTAATCTTCTTTTTCAAGTTCTTCCAGCATTAAAGTGCATGATTTCCTGTCACCTTTGAAGCGGTGATTATTCATCTGATTTAAGTACTTTATAAACTTTATGTAGAGCAGCTTCCTGCCTTCTGTAATATACTTGTTGTTCTGGATGGTTTTCTTGAACGTATCAAGCAAACTCTGAAGAGGCAGGTTCCACACCAGGTTATAGTATATCATACATTGAAGCAGCCGTACATCCATTTTCAGGTATTGCTCGTCAAATTTCACTTTTGCCAGGTATTCAAGCGCTTTTTCGTAATTTGCCAGGTCATTGTTCAGATAAGACATACCATAATTATAGAAGGAATCCCTGTTTGATTCTTCCAATTCAATAGTATATTTCTCAATGAAACCTTTAACCCATTCAAATTCTTTCAGTCTGCACCCGCCTACTACACAGCTTGTAAAAAAGGAATTCGGCATACTGCCATGAATAAAATATACACCGCTCTGGAGCTCAAGAATATAAATATCCTGAGATTCTTTTTGAAACTTCAAATTACCTGATCTTACTTTGCGATGACAGTAATTTTCAAGGTTAATATACAGATCACTGATCGTGTTTTTATCAATACTTTTTTCGTGAACCCTAATCAGTTCTTTTAGATCAAAGAAGTTCTGTTCTTCCTCAGGTTTTAAGAAAAGCATTATGACTTTATAATAAATAATGATAAGCGGTACATCTTTGAACTGCTCAACGTTAAAACTCTGAAGGATATTTTCAAATACACTTGTATCAAACTTAACATTATAAAGGTATGTAGTGTTTAGGGTAATAGCGTAATACTTCAGCACACTGATAAGATAAAAATAGGTTATGTTATCGGAAAAATGCCTGATATTTTCAGTGTTGAGATATTTTTCATACTTACCAAGATACAACTCTGCAAGGTAACTCAATTTGTGCTCGGCAAAAATGTACCGGTTCTTGTAATAAGCAGCATCTCTTATACTATGCTCATCCAGATCAGCCAGTGTATGCTCAACATTTTTTTCAAAATCCTTATACAGCTTTCTTTCAAACAGCTCGTACAGCAGATTGTCTTTAAATATGAATTCATTATTAGTGAATCTGGAATAGGCAAGAAACTTCTCCACAACTTCAAAAAGGTAGAACATCAAGAGCCGCATCGTACTATCTTTATACTGATTTGACGGAAATATCTTCTTGAATACCTTTTCCTTTTCAAGTTTTGCGGGCTCAAAATCAGGAAACGTTTTTCTGATGATCTCAAAGAGCTTAATTACGTTGGTGTTCTTATTAAAAAAGGGCGAAGCAACAAATTCACTGAATTCTTTAATCTCTTTCGGAGAAAATGTTTTGATCGCTGTAATTAAACTGCTTTTATTCAATCCGGTACCAGCTCCTTTACTTTTTCATTCAGCCACTTTCTTTCAAGAATGTTCAGGCATTCATCAAGTTCTTTTTTTAGTTTTCTTAATTCTCCGGAATTTCCCTTCTCTTTAAGTTTAACAAGTCTTGTAAAGTATTTCAGAAAATTTGAGATACGCTCAAATCTGCTCTCGGAAAGCGATTTTCTGTTATTCGTCAGGAAATGCCTGTAAGAATCGATTTGGTAATACGCCTGGGTAGATTGAGACAACTCATAATAGACCATCAAGGTTAGGTCTCTTATTGGCAATTTATACTGAATATGCCTTACTGATTTTATGGTGCTTAGATGTTTAAGGGTATTATCAAAGAGTTTCTTCTCAAAATTGAGCCTTGCAAGCGCATAATTAACAACAAGTTCTCTGCTTTCAGGTGAAAGCTCTCCGCTGAAAGCGGCGATGAAATTTTCCGCCCACTCAAGATCTTTGGATGTAATTGCAGTTTTGGCAATATTCCCAAACGCCAGGTCGTCAAAATACAAATGTTCACTTGCCGCATACAAACCTTGGTCTACACATATTTTGTATAGTTCAAATCTCTCTTTAAGATAATCCTTGTTTACCTGGTACTCCATGTTCACGCAATAACTTTGAAGTATATTATGCAAACTGTAACGGTCGCTGTGGTTCAGTTGATCTCTTTCGTTGATCAATATATCTTTTAGAATTGTGTAATACTTTTCTTTTTTTTCTTTGAGCAGCAGGACTTCATAAAGGTGCAGCTTGATCTTGGTTTTACTAATGAAATGATTTTCACTTTTAAGCAGGTATTCTATAATATGGTCAATGAAATCATACTTATATTCAATCTGCTCATAATTGGCTTTATCCAACAGAAAGCGGTAATGATTAAGTGCTTTTGAAAGATAAAAGCTTGTCAGGTCGTCATCGATATATGATATTGTCTTATCGGTATAATTCTTATAGTCTTTGTGTTTGAATTTGCTCCAGTCCATATACATTTCCATCTCATTCTGGAGCTGGTATTTTTTGAAATAATATGCCGGTCCTCTGTATTTTGTTTTCTCAAGATCTTCTTCGATCTCAGAATAATATCTCAAGAATACCTTTTCCAGTTTTCTTTCATTCAGTTCTTTCAACAGACTTATTCCCCTGTCCAGGTCATCTTTGCGTAAGTTCACATATGCCAGGTAATCTTCAGCAAGCTTTCCGAGATTAAAGATAACAGTTCTCATGAAACCATCATTATAAACTGTCTTGCCAAAGATCTTTTCATGAATATGCTCTTTAGTTATTTTCCTGTTTTCAAATTCCGGATGAAATTTCTTCAGGAAATCATACAGCTTCTTTACATTTTTGTTCTTATTGAAAAAGGGAGAATTTACGAATTCACCGAATTCTTTATACTCTTTTATTGTAAGCTTACTTAAGATATTTAGTAGTGTGGAGCTTATCATAAAAAACTAAGTGAGTGTTTTTCAACGTAATATAAATTACTTTTCAACTATAAGAAACACAATTTTTTGCTCTTTCCGTGGGTTTTTGTTATATTTTTTGACATAAATACAATAAATGCCGCTCGGTTTGGCTCCTTATGAAGAGGAAAAGCGGACTTTCTTAAAACATTCAAAATTCAATTTTAGCGTAAATGTCTAATATTTCATGTTTCTGACTTTTAAATATGTGAACTTTCAGAAACATTTCCGAATTAGTTTCAGAACTTAAATATCAAAAACTTAATTTAATATTTTTCCTGATTTATATATATGTTATTACATATAGTTATAGGTAATATTCCAATTTAATTTTGCTGTCATTTTGCAAAAAAAGAGAACAACAAAGCAATCATTTCTTTGTTAAGTCAACTTTTTGAAATTATCTTTGTAACAAGTAAAACTTAACAACAAAATATTCTTCTGAGAAAGGAATTTAAAAAATGTTTGGATTCGGGAAAAAAATCGAGAAAGACCCTAAAAAAGCTATTGAAAATGCTGATAATGCCATCAATTCCGGTGTTACAGGTTTTCTAACAAAGACTTTCATGGGCAAAGATTTTGTTGACCAGGCAAATGCTGGTCTGAATATGGCAAAGAATTATACAGATACAAGCAATCTTTCACAAACAGGCATGGGAGCTACAGCAGAAGTACTCAGCATTGCAGATACCGGTGCACTTATTAATTACAACCCGGTTGTTAAAATGAAACTTAACATTACTCCGCAGTTTGGTCCGGCTTTTCAGGCAGATGTTGAAACAGCGGTTTCAAAGATCGCAATTCCCAGAGTGGGCGATAAAATAAACATCAAGTATAATCCTGCAAATACATCACAAGTTTTGGTGGTTTAACCGGTCAACCAATAACTATATAGGAGATAAGAATAATAAAATGAAATTCACGAGAATAGTTTTTATTGTATTTGCTGCAATAATAATGTTATCCGGCTGCAGCAAGATAAAACAAATACAGGAAATATCTGACAAAATATCCGGGGATAAACTATACTTCTGTGAGCGTTACGTGACTAAAGAGATTGGAGAAGGCACGAAGTTTAAACCGGGAAAGATCACAGTTATGCTTAAGCTGAACAATCCGATAGGCGAAAAAGAAGTTGATATAAATGTAACTGACATTGCCACGGGTAAACCTGTTGAGACCTTTCCGTTCACGGTGCAGTCAAACTGGGATTATATTCATTTTGATGACGTAGAATTCAAGGAAAAAGGAAAATTCAAAGTCAGCTGTATCAAGAAAAACGGTGATGTAATTGCAACAAACGAAGTTGAGATCATATAACCTGTTTATAAAATGATGATGAATGATATTCTTGAAAAAACAGATGATGTTGACCTGACCGGAGGTGCTCTTAATTATGCAGTAAGCAGGGTCAGCAGGTATAAAACAGGTGTCTTTTTTAACGTAGTATTCTTTCTTCTGGCAGGGTTGATAATTGCAGGGACAGCACTATATATAATTTTTATGATCTTAAAAAGTGTTTAGTACAGAGCAAGCAAAAGATTAATAAAGGATGGAAGCAATTAATGGAATAACAATTGAGCGCTATGCGGAGCTTTGTGCTAAGATGAATGATGTTTTCAGGAACAGGGAAGCCTGCTTGAAAATTGCAGCCTCAGAAGGCATAAAGAAAGATGATTGGGAAGCTGCACATAAAACATGGCAAGCCAGAATGACAGACCCTTCTGATATGGGAAAAACTGCATCAGTTTTCCAGAAATCCTGGCAGGCAGCAATAAAATTCAAGAAAGAATCTAAAGGGGCTTCAACTTAATACAGATTTTTCATTTACTCCCCCCATAAGCCGCGATTTTTTGCGGCTTTTTTTTGACCCAAACTCACAGAATACTTCTTATTGGCCAAAAAGGAGCAATTTCATAATCATTGCTTTGTAAACCATTAGACTATATACTTCATCATATTATAAACAAAAAGTCATTAACATTAAATCTGGAATATTTATGAAATATTTAACAATTATACTAATGGGAACTATCTTAACAGCGTTTTCCGCGAGAAGTGTTATGGCCGACGATGCAAGACTTCTTTTTGAAAAGATCATTCCAACACAGTCCGGAAAAGAACTTACCACTAAGCTTATTGCTGGCGGAGTGACAGTTTCAACCTGGGCCAATAATGAAGTCAGTGTAAAAGTTTACGGTAACGATGAAGCAGAAGAGAAAATAATATTTTCTGCAGAAGAAACCAATGAAGGGGTAAAAGTTGACGGCAAACAGAAGGATTCAAAGAACTTTAAGAACCTGACAATTAAAGTTGAGATTATTGTACCTTTGAATTATAACATAAAACTCTATAGTTCCGGAGGCAGTTTTGCTATTTCAGGATTGAACGGCACTATTGTAGCTAACTCTTCAGGCGGAAGCATTAAGATCGAAAATACTGCCGGTAATATTCAGGCTTACACTGCCGGAGGTAATATTAAGATCGAAACATCTGTGGGCGATATTAAGACTTCGACATCCGGAGGCAGAATATCAATAGACAATTATGACGGGAATATAGATGCTTCTACGGCGGGCGGAGATATACATTTGCAGGGAAAGAACGGGAAGATCGATGCTTCGACTGCCGGAGGGAATATTAAGCTGGATTATACAGGGAAGAATTACGGCATGGATCTAAGTACTTTAGGAGGCAATATTTATGCTACCTTGCCGCCTGATTTTGATGCCGATGCTGATCTTGGAACCCTTGCCGGAAATATCAAGTGCGATTTTGCAAGAGTTGAAAATAATAATCATGTTTCCTGCTCAGTGAGGACAAAATTCAATAACGGCGGCGAAACATTTAAATGTACAACCTCTGCCGGAAACATAACGATCACAAAAAAGTAAGGTTTCATTTTTTGAACAGGCAGGACCAACACAAATTGCTGGTCCTGCTTTTTTGTTCACAGAAATCAATGCCGTAACCCTATCCCGGTGAATTCTTGTTACTCTGAAACAAATAAGCCCTTATGCGGATTTAATGATTATAATAGTATCATTGAAAAGTCTGTTTAAATATCATAACTTGCTTTGATGAATAGAAATTATGCAGTAATAGCGGTATTAATCATAATATTTGCCTTAAACACTTATTCACAGCAAAAATTGCTTATACCAATGGATGTCAGCTCTCAAACTGACCATTTAAGAGCATATGGAATAGCATACAGATACCTTTTGCACGGAAAAGAGCTGGATTGGCTGCTGAATTACCGGGGGGGGTCTTTCCTGTTTGATTATTCCGAAGAATTGACAGCTGAGTGCGTAGCAAAAGGTGTAAGCTATGAATTGCTTTCCGGAACGCAGGCGGCACAGGTTTACGCTGAAGTACAGGCAGAAGAAAATAACATGGATGTAGTCAGGCTTGAAAAAGTAGCTAAGATAGCAGTTTACGTCCCTCCAAACTCACTGCCATGGGATGATGCCGTTCAGCTTGCTCTGGATTATGTTGAAATTCCATATGACAAGGTTTGGGATGAAGAAGTCTTGCAGGGAAAACTAAAAGATTATGACTGGCTTCATTTACACCATGAGGATTTTACAGGTCAATATGGGAAATTTTTCGCAGCGTTTGGTTCATCAGCTTGGTACCTTACTCAAAAGCAAACAAATGAAGATATGGCAAAGAAGCTGGGCTACCCAAAAGTTTCTGAGCTTAAACTTGCCGTGGTGAAGAAATTGAGAGACTATGTTTCAGGCGGCGGATTTATGTTTACAATGTGTTCCGGGGCAACCACGCCGGATATAGCCCTTGCCTCACAATACACTGATATTTGCGACGCAATGTATGACGGCGATCCGGCAGATCAGAATGCGAATGATAAGCTGAATTATTCAGAGTGCATGGTATTTCAGAATTTTCATGTTCAGATGAATCCATACGTTTATGAATATTCCGATATAGACGTAACCGATCAGGAGCTTATGGCAGGCATGTATAATGATTATTTTACGTTATTTGACTTTAAGGCAAAGATAGATCCCGTTCCAACAATGCTAACTCAATGCCATACATCTGCTGTGAAGGGATTTCTTGGGCAGGAATCTGCTTTCAAAGAGGAATTCCTGAAGCCAAGCATGACCATCCTTGCCAAAAATGATGGTACGGACTGGGTCAGATATGTACACGGCAATCTCGGCAGGGGTACTTTTACATTATATGGCGGGCATGACCCCGAAGATTATCAGCATGCAGTTGGCGACCCTAAGACAGATCTCTCGATGCATAAAAACTCCCCCGGCTACAGGCTGATTTTAAATAATGTACTCTTCCCTGCTGCTAAAAAGAAGAAACTTAAAACCTGAATTAATCTGTAAGAATTAATTACTTGCGAGCGAAGCGAAACAATCCCATTGTTTAAACAAGATTGCCTCACCTCAAATCACGCAATTACTATTTACTTCAGCTTTTTATTGCCTTTGTGTTTTCCTTTGTGCTTGCCTTTGTGCTTGCCTTTGTGTTTATCCTTCATTTCTTTCTTATGAGTTTCCCACAATTTTATCTGATCAGTATTGAGCAGTGAATTGATCTGAGTATTTGTTGACTCTCTCATTGCTTTCATCTTGTCCTTCATCGCAGTTTTATCCTGATCATTCTTTGACGATTCCCAAATAGCTTTCCTTTCCTTAGACTGTGTAAGTAAAATGTCGTAGATCTGTTTGTGCTGATCATCGCTGAGTGATAGTTTTTCCTTCATCCTGTCTGCTCTTTTCTGAGCGCGTTCTTC
>JAUQWT010000282.1 GCA_030835005.1 Ignavibacteria bacterium
GCTAAGAGCTGTGGCAAGCTGGCTGAATTATTACAGAAGCAATAAATGGTTCATTGTCCCAAGGCTTGGTGATCTGGATAAAGATGATGTTGAAGATAAATACAAAAATTCCTCTCCTGTAACCTATGCAGAAGGACTTTCGGGTCCGCTGCTGCTGACCCACGGAATGCTTGATGACAATGTTTTCTTTCAGGATATGGTTCAGTTAACTCAAAAATTAATAGACCTGAAGAAAGATTTTGAAGTTATGATTTACCCGAAGGAAAACCACAGTTTTTACCGCCAGTCAAGCTGGCTTGATCAGTACAAGCGCATTTGGAGTTTTTTCGAGAAAAATATTAAGTAATGTGTCAACCCTTGCGTATCTCATATATATGAGATTGAATTAAAAGTTAATACTTCTTAACTTAAAGTATGGCTAAGTACATATTTTTATTGGTTTCGCTGATACTCCTTGCACAGCCCTATGCTGAAGGATTGCCTGAATATAAGATTGAGCATGTCTCACTTGAGCAGGGTGTATCCAATAACATGATATTCTGCATTTACCAGGATTCAAAGGGTTTTATCTGGTTTGGCACTATGTTCGGGCTGATCAGGTATGACGGAATCGAGTATAAAACCTTTAGAAATGATCCTTCAAATCCAAATTCAATTTCAAACGATGATGTTGTTTCAGTTTTCGAAGATAAAGACGGCTTTCTATGGATTGGCACATATTTTGGCGGATTGAACAAGTACGATAGATCAGCAGACAATTTTTCTAGGTATCTTCACGATCCCGCTAGCCCTAGCACCATTGGCAGCAACACAGTTTGGAAGATCACGCAGGATAAAGAAGGGTTACTTTGGTTTGGAACCGCCGGAGCGGGCCTATGCAAATATGATGGAAACGTGTTTACAACATATAAATTTGATTCAACAAACACAAAGAGCATAGGGAATAACACTATATTCTCGCTTCTTGTGGATTCCAAAGGCAACTTATGGGCAGGAACTGCAGGAGGTGGATTGAACAGATTTGACAGAAGCACAAATGACTTTACACGTTTTAAAAGAAATCCTAACGATAAATCTTCTATAAGCGGTAATGGAGTAAGATCTCTTTATGAAGATACTGATGGTAACATCTGGATAGGAACACTCACTCGGGGTTTGAACAAATTTGATGTTTCTACGGGTATGTTCACAAGCTATTTTAATAACTCTCCAGATACAACAAATTCCCTGCAATCAAACAGCATTTTCTCAATCAATTCAAGCCTGAATAATAGCAGCAGTGAACTATGGATCTCTACCGGTAACGGATTTTATTCATTCGATCAGAAAGATAATTCTTTCAGGCGTTACAGGCTGTATAATGAAGAGATTTCAGGCAATGAAAATATTGTAACTGCTCTAAAAGATAATTCCGGAGTTATCTGGCTTAGTACATATTTTGATGGTCTTCACAAATTTCGTTTGAATAGCGATAAGTTCAACACTATTGTTTATGATCCGGCGCTTAAGAATGGCTTAAGCAATCCGAATGTAAGGTGTTTTTACGAAGATGACGTGAGTAACATCTGGATCGGCACTTCAAATGGATTGAACAAATTCAATAAAATTGACGGCAGTTTTGAGAATTTCTTTCACAGCAAACTCAACCCGAATTCATTAAGCAATAACAGCATCAATGATATTACAGGCGGCCCGGAAGGAAGTTTGTGGGTAGCTACAGATCTTGGATTGAACAGAATAGATCTAGCAAAGAAAACAAACAAAGTTTATATGAATGATCCTGCAAAACCCAGCAGCATCAGCATCAACAATATAACCAGGCTCTTTGTAGATAGAAAAAATACATTATGGGTTGGCACAGCAAATGGATTGAACAGGTTCGTTAGTGATGATTCCGGCTTTGTAAGATTTCAGAGTGACCCGGCTAACAATAATTCCCTTAGTGAAAATGTAATACTTGCCATATATGAAGATGAAGATAATGATCTGTGGTTTGCAACATATGCAGGATTAAACAAGCTTAATGCTGACGGCAAAACTTTTACCCGCTATCAAAAGAAGCTCTCAGATAGTACAAGCCTTGGGAATAATTATGTTTTCAGCTTCTGTGAAGATAATGCCGGAAACTTCTGGATAGGTACAGGCGGCGGGTTGGAAAAATTCAATAAGCAAAATGGTACATTTACACATTTTGGTGAAAAAGATGGACTTCCAAATCCAGTAATTTGCGGAATATTAAATGTTGGAACAGGTGCCTTATGGATAAGTACTAAGAAAGGATTAAGTAGATTCAATCCCATTGAAAATGCAATCAAGAACTTCTCAGTCGAAGACGGATTGCAGGGTAATATGTTCATTGAAGGATCCTGCATTAAAACAACAGACGGCGAAATGTTCTTTGGCGGCATTAACGGCTTCAGTTTTTTTGATCCGTCAAAAATCAAACTCAGCAGCTACATCCCGCCGGTGATCTTTACAGAACTTACAAAATACAATGATAACAACAAAACAGAAATTGATATTTCGGATTTGAATGAAATCGAACTTTCTTACAGAGATAATGTATTAAGTATCGGTTTTGCTTCACTGGATTATACAAATCCCGCAAAAAATGAATATGCTTATATGATGGAAGGATTTGATAAGGACTGGGTGTATTCTGGTAACACTGGAAAAGCGCTTTATACAAATCTTGACCACGGGAAGTATGTTTTTAAAGTGAAGGCAACTAACTCAGACGGGGTATGGAATGAAAAGGGTGCATCATTAAAGCTTATGATCAAGCCTCCATTCTGGAATACCTGGTGGTTCTATGGCTTGATGGTTTTTTTCATCATGGCAGTAATAATAGTAACCCACAACTATCGTGTAAGAAGGAAAGTTCTGAATCTGCTGGTTATAGAGAATGCAAAAGAAGAAGAGCGTGAACGTATGCGTGAACAGGCTGCAAGAGACTATCACGATGAGCTTGGGCATAAGCTAACAAGAATTTCGATGTATTCAAGAAGGATTCGCAAGAAACTTGGCAGCAGCGCAAACGGCATTACTGGTGATCTTGTTGGAATTGCAGATACATCAAACAGCCTTCAGTCAGGAGCGCGAGATCTAATCTGGTCAATGGACCCAAAGGAAGATTCCCTTTATGATTTTGCTGTCAGGCTCAAAGATTTCGGGAATGAGATCTTTGAAGGCACAGGCACTCAGTTTATCATGACGGGCATTTCAGAGGAATTCCGAATGACCCGGCTTTCGATGTATAACAAAAGACATCTGATATTCATTTTTAAAGAAGCAATGAACAATGCACTTAAATATTCAAACTCATCAAAAGTTGTTATTGATATACAGCTGAAGGGAAATATCCTTGAAATGACTATGCAGGACAACGGAATAGGTTTTGATCTGAATAATGATGTAAAAGGTTACGGGATCAAGAATATTTTTAACAGAACAAAACAGATAGGTGCTAAAGTGGAAATTATTTCTGAAACCGGTAAAGGTACAACAATAAAATTTGCAGTCGGAGTTTAGTTGATAACAGTAGCTATAATAGAAGATGACAAGTTTATCAGAGAGTCACTTGCAGATATGCTGCAGGAAGCAGATGGTTTTGAATGCAGTAAAACGTACAGTAATTGTGAGGATGCAATAGCAGATCTTGGATTCAATAAGCCTGATGTTATTCTTATGGATATAGAGCTTCCCGGTATGTCCGGGATCGAAGGAGTAAAAAGAATAAAGGCTAAATTTCCAAAGATCGATATAGTAATGCTAACAGTCCATGAGGATCTTACCATGATATTTGACGCTTTAACTGCAGGTGCAAGCGGTTATTTGGATAAAGGTTCAACTGAAGAAAAGATACTTGAATCCATAAAAGAGATAACCGAAGGCGGTGCGCCCATGTCATACAAGATTGCCAAACTTGTGGTTTCATCTTTTCAAAGGAAACCGGGATCTAATCTTACAGAAAGAGAAAGAGATGTATTTGATCAGCTCTGCAAAGGCCACTCATACAAAGAAATAGCAGCAACACTATTTATAACGGTGGGGACTGTCAGGCATCACATAAAAAATATTTATTACAAGCTTCAGGTCCATTCCAAATCAGAAGCAGTAGCAAAAGCACTAAAAGACAGGATTGTGAACTGAAAACAGCATTTCCCTTATTCTAGATAATAAAAAAACCATATATATGTGAGATGTTATGATATGATCTGCATAACTATATTGCACTCAATTCAAGGAGAATATATTAATGCAAAAAATGAATTTTTCAGTAATGGTTTTATTAGTCTTCCTACTGCTGCCAACAGTCCTTCAGTCACAGTATTTCGTAAAAGTAACTGATCCGAATAACCCGATAGTTCCTGAACCTCTTGCAAGCAATACATATTTAGGGACAAGTTGGGTTGATGTTGACGGAGATGAAAGGCTTGACCTTTTCATTTGCCGTAAAGATATCTTTAAGAATCTTGGAGGAGGTAATTTCGTAAAAATTACTAACTCTGTGCCACTGCAGGGTGGAGTGCTTGGCAATTCCTGGAGTGATATTGATAATGACGGAGATATTGATCTGTTTGTAATTACAACAAACCAATCAAACGCAACATCTCACCTTTACATTAATGATGGCAATGGAATGTTCACAAAAATCTTAAACGGAGATATTGGTGATTCGACAAACAATACAGGTTGGGGATGTGTTTGGGGAGATATTAATAATGATACTTACACAGATCTATTTCTGGCTGCGGCGTATAATTTCGGAGGAGTACTACATGAAAACAGATTGTTTTATAATAACGGCAACGGTACTTTCACAAGAATTGATTCTACTCAAACAACAGATTCGCTTGATGCATTCACAATACCCATGTTTTCTGATTATGACCAGGATGGAGATATCGATCTTTTCATAGGCACAGGTCCGGCAGTTTCTACGGGAGGGGTCGATTACCTATTCAGAAACCTGCTCAAAGAACTAAACGTGCCATACTTTCTGGACAGGATTGACACAGGCATCATCGCAACCGATATTGTTGACGGTCAGAACTGGAACTGGATAGATATTGATAACGATGGCGACCTTGATGGTTTTTTGACTAACTACTCATCCAACATACGTAACAGGCTTTACAGGTGCGATGGCCCACGGTATTATGTTAAAATGACAGCAGCAGAAGCAGGCACAATCGTAACAGACCAGGGAGCATGGCTAGGCAATACCTGGGGAGATTTCGATAATGACGGCGACTTGGACTGTTTCATAACTAACGATGCAGGACCATGTAAATATTACAGCAACAATGGCAGCGGTTTTTTCACGAAAATTGATACTCTTGCTATTACCCCCGCAGGACTTGGTTCAACTTATGGCTCGACAATCGGTGATTATGATAATGACGGAGACCTTGACCTTTTTGTAGCAGGAAATACTGTTTCAAAGGGACTTTTCAGGAATGAAACCAATAACAATTACAACTGGGTAAATATAAGGTGCGCAGGTGCGGGTCCTGTAAACGGGATGACAAACAGATCAGCGCTTGGAACAATTGTAAAATTAAAGGCAACAATAAACGGCACCCCGAAGTGGCAAATTCGCGAGATCAACGCTCAGAACAGTTTTAATTCAATGAATATGCTGAATGTTCATTTCGGGCTGGGAGATGCTTCAGCAATTGATTCATT
>JAUQWT010000283.1 GCA_030835005.1 Ignavibacteria bacterium
TGATGCTGCAATGAGAATTCTTTTCATTTATTTTATAGTTTAGTTTAAAAAAGTGTTAGCAAAGATAACAAATAAAAAGTGAATCTCCAACATTAATTTTGCAAATTACATTATATTACAAGTTATATAAATTGCTGAAAAATCAGATACTTATTGACATTGTTACAGAACGCGCCATATTTTAATATATCTATAATTGACTAAATCTCATAATTTAAATCAACAAATACTCCGGGGATGAAAACTGCAAAATTTATAATACTCTTAATTTTGTTTTATGGTGGTATTTTTCCCAATATCGGCATTAAAGCCCAATGTAGCATGGGTGAAGAAGATGCCGGAGTTTATGAACAGATGAGATTCAGTATGAATAACGGCTTGTATGGAGATGCAAAGATCAGAGGGAAAATCCTGATCATCAAATATGGAGACTACTGTCCGCAGCTATACTTTGATGTTGGATGGTTAAGCTTCAAAACGCAGGCATACTGGGATGCTATTGAGTTTCTGAAGCTATCGCTAAGAAAGCTGGATTACAGCAAGGAGAAGTTTGAGTTCTGTTATTTTGCAGTTGGAGAGTCATATTATGAACTTGGCTATTATTCAAATGCACTTTTGTATTTGACCGAAGCAATTAATATTGATCCAAAAGGAGACTACTACAAATTCCTTGGACTTAGTCATTATAAACTGGGAGATTATAACCTTGCATTGACAGAACTAAGACAAGCTAAAGACAATGGTTCTGATTTTAGTGAAGAGGAGACCGAAATCTTTTGGGAAACAATAGAAAAACTTAAGTAGCCGCACTTTGCTGATTTTACAGACTTGCCCGAATTCTTAACACATACCCAGTTAAACTAACTCCCAAAAAATACATTATAATGAACATTGATATTAGCCCGTACAATAACTATATTTGCGTACACAAATCACAAAAAGTCACTGATTTTGACACGAAATCGACCAAAAACCACTTATTTCCACTCAAAATCACGTAAAAATCACTCAAAACCGATAATACAAAAATAAGGAGATTTTAAGCATTTTATGGGTTCTACATCAGACTTACGAAACGGTTTAGTAATAAAATATAATGGCGAATTACACGTAATTATCAAGTGGGAACACAGGACTCCCGGCAACTTGCGCGCATTTTACCAGGTAAAGATGAAAAACCTGAAGAACGGGAAAACAATAGAAAACCGTTTCCGCTCAGGTGAAGAGATCGAGATCATAAGAATGGAGACAAAGAATTACCAATACCTTTATCACGATGGCTCCGGATATGTGTTCATGAATAACGACGATTTTGACCAGGTCTCGATCCCAGATGACATTGTTGGCGACCAGGCTCAGTTCATGAAAGAAAGCGAGAACGTGCAGATAATGTTTGATGGTGAAAAACCCGTTACAGTTGAGATCCCGCCCCATGTGGAGCTTAAAGTAGTTGAAGCGCCTCCCGGAAATAAAGGAGATACTGCAACAGGCGGCACAAAACCTGTCAAGGTTGAAACCGGAGCTACTGTTAATGCTCCAATGTTCATTAGCGAAGGCGATATTATCAAAGTAGATACCAGAACATCAGCATATCTGGAAAGAGTAAAAAAATAAATAGTATTACATTACTATACTTTCAACACAATTCAAAATAATGTGAGGATATAAAATCCAATGAAAACTGATTTAAATTACATCAAGAAGCTTCTGAAAATTCTGGAATCCGGCGATATCAATGAAATTGAAATTGAAGAAGAAGGGACCAGGGTAAAAGTTATAAAATCAAAACCGGCTGAGCAGCAGGTTATGCAGCCCCACATGGTTACATATGCAGCACCGCCCCAGGCGATTAGTGCAGCACCGGCTGCGGCACCAAGCTTACCGGCTCCGAAGACAGAAGAGAAAAAAGAAACAGCGGCAGCACCGGCAGGTGATAATTTGATCGAAATACGCTCTCCGATTGTTGGTACATTCTATCGCGCACCTTCTCCTAATGCAGACCCATATGTTCAGGTAGGCCAGCAGGTACAAAAGAATACAATATTATGTATTATTGAAGCGATGAAGCTTATGAACGAGATAGAGTGTGAGCATGAAGGCAAAATTGTTAAAATAATGGTTGAAAACGGCCAGCCTGTGGAATATAACCAGGTACTCTTCTTAGTTGAACCCAATTAAACGGCAGAACGAAAAAATTGTTCAATAAAATACTAATAGCAAACAGGGGCGAGATTGCCCTTAGGATAATACGAACCTGCAGGGAAATGGGCATCAAAACAGTTGCCGTGTATTCCGAAGCAGATAAAGAGTCACTTCATGTCAGGTTTGCCGATGAGGCAGTATGCATAGGGCCGCCTCCTTCAAGGGAGAGTTACTTAAGCATACCAAGGATCATTGCGGCGGCTGAAATTACAAATGCAGATGCTATTCACCCTGGTTATGGATTTTTGGCAGAGAATGCTGAATTTTCAGAAATTTGCCAGGACTCAGAGATCAAATTCATAGGACCCTCACCTCAAATGATAAGGGCGATGGGCGATAAAGCATACGCAAAAGAGACAATGCGAAAATCTGACGTTCCGGTTGTACCCGGAAGTGACGGAGTTGTTACGGAAATTGAAGAAGCAAAAAAAATTGCAGCTGATTTTGGCTACCCGGTGCTGATAAAAGCTTCGGCAGGCGGCGGCGGCAAGGGTATGAGAATTGTGCGCGAAGAAAGTGAAATGGAAACTAGCTTTAACATGGCCACAAACGAAGCATTGAGCGCATTCGGCAACGGAGCTGTTTATGTAGAAAAATTTGTAGAGAATCCAAGACATATCGAAATTCAGGTTCTTGGTGACCAGTTTGGCAATGTTGTCCACTTAGGAGAACGTGATTGTACTGTTCAGAGAAGACATCAGAAACTTATAGAGGAAACTCCCTCACCTTTTATTACCGAGGAAGTACGCGAAGCAATGGGAGCAGCGGCTGTAAAAGGTGCGAAGTCAGTAAATTACGAGGGCGCAGGAACAGTTGAGTTCATTGTAGATATAAACAAGAATTTCTATTTCATGGAAATGAATACGCGTGTACAGGTAGAGCATCCCGTAACTGAGCAGGTAACAGGTGTTGATCTGATCCGAGAACAGATAGCAGTTGCATCCGGCCTTAAGCTCAAAGTAAAAAGTGTAAGGCGCGAAGGGCATTCTATTGAATGCAGAATAAACGCAGAGAATCCGGATAAGAATTTTGCACCGTCACCGGGCAGGATAACATCATTCCACATGCCGGGCGGACTTGGTATAAGGGTTGATACTCACGCATACGCTAATTATTACATCCCCCCTTATTATGACAGCATGATAGCTAAACTTATCGTTACAGCCGATGACAGGGATGATGCGATAAAAAGAATGTACCGTGCGCTGGATGAATTCATTATTGAAGGTGTACATACAACAATTCCATTCCATAAAAAAGTCATGCGCCATGAGAAATTCATAGAGGGTGATTACGATACAAGCTTCATTGAGAAATATGGTTTGGCGTAAATGGATTTGTAAGATTTACGAGATTTTTAGAATTGAAAAATTAAAAGACGGGTATTAGACCCGTCTTTTTTTATTCCTCTGTTATAAGATTCACTAATTCAGAAAGACACTTTAGCTCATCTCATTAAGAAATCAGATTACCAAGCCGGCCACATATTGTCTGCACCATCGTATATAGCAGGGAGCAGCTTGACAGGAATTCCGCCGGTTGAAGGCACCACAAAAATTGAACCGTTACTTGATGCAAAATTGATGAATGCTATCAGATTCCCATTAGGAAGCCATGTAGGATAGCGGTTGTTTTGCGTACTGCTTTGTACTATATCAGTGATTGTTCCGGGAGTTGGGTATGAAGCAGAAACAATTTTGTAATATCCGCCGTTACCCTGATCAGACTCAAATATTATTTTAGTGCATGAAGGTTCCCATGCAGGATAACCAGATCTGCCGGGATTGTAATAATTAACATTGGAGGATGTATTCAATGGGTCCATAATGTAAACATCATGATCAGTGGACGTAGAGGATGTTGCATATTCATATGCAACTCTTCTGACAGAGATCCTTGGTGACCATTTTGGATTGTATTCGTCTAAGCCTGCATCGGTTGTAATTGCCCTGACATTTGAAACTGCAAATGTATTCCCTGTTCCCGAAACATCACCAATGAAAATGTCTCTTGAATCTGCAGAATCTACGCCAACCGGAGTTGCATTATCTGTTCTTCTATCCCAAATCAGGTAATTGCCGTCAGGAGAGAAGGACGGATTATTATCCCAGCTGCCATTAGAAAGTACGAGTAATCTCGGATTCGTTGTCAAAGTACTATCCACTCTGCCATTTTCTGAGAAGAAGTATGCAAAAATCTGCTGAACATTACCTTGTGTTTGTGAATAAACCAGAACTCTCCCGTTTGGGGACCAGTTTGATTGCTTATCATTTTCGGTATTCACAGCAGTAAGATCAAACGGATTTGATGCAAAAACAAGACCTGAGGTTTCAAGCTGCCCTAATGAATTCACCTGTGCAAGATGGATGTCATAATTACCGGTAAGGTTAGAAGTGAATGCAATGAATTTGCCGCTTCTGGTTAAGTCTGATGGTGCCCCTCCCTGAGGGTTATTAACATTGTCATCGCTGCAGGAATAAAATGAGATTAATACAAAAAATAATCCCAGTATTCCTAATTTTGAAATTTGTTTCATTTTATACTCCTTTAATTTATTTTTTATATAATGAAAAAGGGCAATAACAATCATTGCCCTTTTTGTTAAATTTGTGGATTAATCGATAAAACCGTCTCTATTATTATCTCTGAATGCTTTGAAATTGTTTTTAATATTATCTTTTATGTTGTTATCTATATCATTTGAATTCGCAGGATCCCTTGGGTCAAGATAGATGCCGTTTTTGATAAACCAGATATACGGTCTAACCGTCAATGTAATGTTCGATAAAACTGAAGCAGTTAAAGGTACATCGTTTGGAAAACGTAATATCTGATGAGCTGACTTTGTGGATTTGTAAACGAAATAGTTGCCCATATAATAGCCCTTGGCAATAACTGAATATCTGCCATTCACATCTTCAAATTCAGGATCAGGGAGTACTTCGTTATTGTTTAATTTATGCACTTCAAATTTGATCTTTCTGTAATTACCTGCCGGTATGAATCCTGTAACTACCGGTCTGACATTGGGGGACAAATCAAGAAATAAAACAAATGGACCAACTTTATAGTCAGTTGAATCATCATTATTGTTTGCAAATTTCACTTTTATGTCTTTGATCAGAATCTTTACCGTATCCAGTAACAAGATCCCCTGTGAATCACCAATTGAATCTCTTGAACTCATTGCACTAAAAGAGAGGTTATCTCCCTGAGACGGGGTTAGGGTTTCTCCGCATCCGTTGAAAGCTGCGGCTGAAATTAACATTGCTAAGATCAGTGCGCTAAATTTGTATTTTAGAATTGCTTTTTTCATTATTATTTTTTTCCTTTTTTATTGTCGTTTCCGTTTTGTTTGCTGCCTTTGTTGTCGTTGTCACTTTTCTTGCCTTTATCATCGTTATTGTTCTTCTTTCCATTATCATTTCCGTCATATTTCTTGCCCTTATCATTGTCATTATTTTTTTTCCCATTATTATTCTGCTTCACGTTATCTTTATCTTCGTACTTCTTTTTCTTGTCGTTAGCATCTTTTATTTTGTCATTATCGCTGCCATTGTTTCCCTTTCTATAATCTTTGTCATCCTTCTTGTATTCTTTTTCATCGGACTTTTTCTCTTTCCATTGATCATATTTCTTATAATTTTTTGGCTCGTTCACCGTAAATTTGTTATTGCCTTTGCTTTTGTATCTTTTGAAGCCCGGTTTATAAACAAAATATTCACCGCTGGAATACTTGACATCGGTAAACAGTCCAACATGATTGATCTTTACCAGTTCAATATCCCTGCCGTAAATGGTTTGGATCAAATTCACATCCGGTCCTCTGTTTATGATCTTGTTATTGAGAATGATAACTCCATCAGTTCCGTTAAACCCGTTGACAAAAATCCTGTTCCCATTATCATGATATAGACTTTTATGCTTATAAACTTCCGGTTCAAGAAAATATCTTTTTTCTACAATTGTGTAATAGTCATTATTAATAACCGGTGTTCCCATAATACCGTTCACAAGATATGCTGAAGGCGGCAATGGTGCCCATGATACATAACTATCGTCTTGTTTCCAGTCAACCCATGCGGGAGCCCATACTCTTCCCGGTACCCACAGCCAGCCTGCATTCGGGGAATTAACCCATCTTCCGTAATGCGAAACTGTTTCTTCTACCGGTGTTGGAGCTTTAAAATACCAGCCGGCATCTGTATTAACCCACTGCCCGTTTGAGTAAGGCGTAAAAACGGCCGGTTCTCCTATTACAGGTGACACACCTAATTCGATTGAGGGCTTCCATACATAAACCATTCCCACATTTGCACTTGTTGAAGCAAATGCATCATTGATGCCGATCAGACTTGAGAGTGAAAAATTGATCAAATCGGATTCTTCATTAGATGCAGATTCAGGCTGCAAGCCAATTTCTTCGGGCTTTACCTGAACCCACTCACCTTTAGATGAGAGCTGGTCGTAAAATTCTTTGTAGTTTACATTTGTTAAGTCTGCATCAGACTCAGTGAAATCGGTTTCATCAATTGCAGATGCTTCCAGATTGTTATCCTGCATCTGTTTGAGTTCTTTTTGTTCTTCTGTCAGGTTTTCGTCTGAATTTTTAGTACATGAAGAAAACGCGAACAGTGATATTATCAGGAGCAAGGCTGTTAATACTCTAAAAATCAATTTAGATTTCATAACGATACTTCTTTCTTAAATAAATTAAAATCAAATAATTAGAACTTAAAATCAACGCCAAGTTCTAAAGCGTTAAAGTTGAAATTTCCTAAACCAAATCTTACAACTCCCGCAACTGCCGGAGAGAAGAAATATCGTGCTCCTGCCTGACCCCATGCCCACAAGCCGCTTTCTTTTAACGAATTATCATTTGGTGAGGAAGAGAAGAATCCGAGTACAACACCAAGGAATGGTACAAATTTGCCGCTCGAAATTTGATTAAAGTTATAATTCGCTTGTCCGCCAATGAATATGTTGGAATATCTGTATGTATCCCTGTACGGGTAGCTGGAGTATCTCAGTAGTGCGCCAACTCCGATGGTTCCAATCCCTGCCTGGGTAACCTGGTTTTCATAGTTAAATCCAAATGTTGGTGTGTTGTTCTTTGCCCAGAATCCAAGAGTGCCGCCCATTAAGTTGTCACCATCTCTTAGCTGTCCGAATGAAGAAGCGATAAAACTCATGATGAATATTATTGAAAAAATCGTTGTTTTCATTTTCTTTCCTTTATTTAGCTGCATAAAATGCGAGTTCCTTTGAGAAAATATGAGTGTCATATATCCTGATATTCATCTGCTCGTTATTGCGTGATTAGAATGTTATCGCTTGATCAGAGATAAAGGAATTGTGTGATCTGTGATGTTTTTGAGAACCCTCGCTCC
>JAUQWT010000032.1 GCA_030835005.1 Ignavibacteria bacterium
TCAAACCTGTACCAGTATCTGTTTGTATCACCGGGGAAAGTCTGCGGCTGGTTAAGCTTAATATAATTGAACCCTGTATTGTTGCCAATATCATTTATGCTGTCAAAATCACCGTTCAGCACAAATGATGATAACAAAGAAGTAGTCAGTGATACATCGGCTCCTGCATTTGTTCTGTAAATTCTGTAACCTTCAAAATCCGCGCCAAGTGAAATTGGATCAATGCTTTTTTCCGCATTATCACTCCAGTAAACAGTAACCTTTCGGTCTTCATTTAATACTTTGGCTTTTGGTGAGTTGGGAGGAGCGGGAAGTAAATACCTGTCGAGAATATTATTACCATTTATATCTTCACCCGGGTCAAGCCTTCCGTTCCCGTTTTTGTCTTCGCCGTTATATGCTTTCTGGCACCAGTCTGCGTGGCTTCTAAGCTCTGCTCGCTGGTAAGTTGAATCCCATTGCTGCGGATCATTACCGGATTTTTTTGCGCAGATTATCCCGAACACAACTTCAAGAGTATCCATATAATTGAGTGATGTGTAAGGACCGCCTGCAACTAGTACCGATCTGTTTGATGGCTGCCTGATCTGTGATACAATTGTCGGATTTATTCTTGTTGTCCCTGTAAAGTATCCCTTCATTTTACCGTATCTTCCCGTCTGAGTAACAGAGCCTTCATCACTTTGCGGAGCAAAATAAACCGGATCAACTGTATTTCGAAACTGCCAAGTGACGAAATTTCTTCCTGTAGGTATTGTATCCGCCATCGTTGCGCCATAGGGAGTGGAACCCAAGAATTTTACGCCAATGTAGCTGTTTGTGAATCCGATATCACCTGCAGCATCAAACTCGTACCCCATATTATAGAGGCTATCCCATCCGTTGCCCCCTTTTGTGTAAAAAGAGGAACCTCCCGGCCTTGTTACTTGGGTGTTCCTGACTACTAAGTCAGTCCACATACCCGTAAAGAGACTGTCTATCCTTGTGTTATCGCCCCTGTATCCAATGTTTATTATACGGTAACGGAGAATTACAAAAAAATCGGCGTAAGGATAGTTCCAGCAATATGATTGCTGAATAATTTTCAACCCCATCGGTGTGTGGTTTACAATAACCTGCCCGCCGATCGTAGTTGAAGTATCGGTGTATTCGCAGATAAAATCCTGATGAGAAATTGCAGTTGGTGAGTAGAATGGGGAAGTGAGAAGGGATGATTTTTGAATTATTGTCTGCCCCGCAGCATTTGTGTATTCAAATCCTTCGCCGCGGTTAGATGAAGATGCATCGATGGCACCGGTAGTAACCCTTATCACGCCGTTTTTGTAGCCGCCTATCCACAGACCACCATCAAACAAATGTTCTATTTGTGAACCTTTAGGATATTCGCATGATGGCTGTCCCGGCCATAAGGTAAACCCATGACCTATGGTGCCAAAGTTCGTAATAGTTAAGCCAATATTCCCAACGTTCGTGAACTTATTTACGTCGTCATCAGCATCAGCAAATCCGCCATATATCACTACATAAAACAGGAGGGCAGAAATGGAATATTTTACAATACGGTTAAACAAAGAACCGGTATAAATTCTCATTCAGTAATTTCAGACACTTATTTTTTATGACTTTTCGATGTGAAATCTGCCGAAAAAACCTTGGCAAGATCTTAGCAATTAACCCAAATTTGCTAACATAAAATAGGCAAAGTACGCAATAAAATCAATTCTTATTTTATTAGTTTGATTTTGGTTACACTGCAAATATCCGCTAATAAAACAAGCTGTAATCTAGTTTTCGGTTAAGGTTTCATTAGCTTCTTAATCCTTGGATTTGCAGCCAGAAGATTGAGCACATACTTGCCAAGGAAGTCAAACTCCAGGTTGACCCTATCTCCCTTTTTGAGCTTCCCAAATAATGTATAATTATATGTATACGGAATAATTGCCACTTTGATTTCAAAAAAATTGCCTTTTGGCTTGGTTACTTCTGCAACCGTTAAACTTACGCCATCAACGGCAATTGAACCTACATAAATTACAAATTGAGCATGTTTTTTGTGTATTTTGATCCAGTATTCCCAGTTATCTGAGTCTTTCTTGCCCTTTGCTTTGATCTGCTTAACCGAAGTGACTACTCCTGTATCATCAATATGTCCGAAGACAAAATGGCCGCCGATTTTTTTGTTAAGAGTTAGTGAGCCTTCAAGATTCACTTCATCACCCGTCTTCAATTCACCAATGTTTGTCTTTTTTAGCGTTTCATGCATCGAAGTAAATTCAAATTCACTTTTGCCTTTTGAAGTTACTGTGTGGCAAACACCGTTTATACATACGCTGTCGCTTTTTGCAAGAGTCTTTGCGATTAATTTAGACTTAACCGTAAATTTAAATCCTTCGCCTGTTGCGGTCTTCTTTGTTACGA
The DNA here is from genome assembly GCA_030835005.1 of Ignavibacteria bacterium. GTDB lineage: Bacteria > Bacteroidota > Ignavibacteria > Tepidaquicellales > OLB5 > OLB5. Next base: position 2,419 of record JAUQWT010000032.1, read on the forward strand.
TTCCTTTTTCTTCTACAATTCCTGTAAACATTTTTTATTTTTTGATATTTACCAGTACATCCGTACCGGAGGTGTAATAGTTAAACTGCTTAAAATTCTTGAACTGATTTGGGCTGGTAAATGCTTCGATACCGCTGCCCATTACTTTTGGAGCTATGAATATCATAAACTCATCAACCAGATTTTTCTTTATAAATTCACTGTATGTAAAGCTGCCGCCTTCAACCATTATGCTTGTAATTCCAACAGAAGCAAGTTTCTTCAATGCATCATTAATGTCAATTATTCCACCAGTTGATCTGCAGAAAATTATTTTAACACCGAGTTTCTCAAGTCCCTTGATCCTGCTTATGTTCGCCAGATGCGATGTTATCATGATCGTCTTGGCTGAGGATCTGCCGGTGAATACTTTGCTTTTTAAATTCAATTCTGCTTTTTCATCAATTATAACTCTGATTGGATCTCTGCCTTTGATCATCCTTACTGTAAGTTCCGGATTATCATACTTAACAGTGTTTTTGCCAACGAGCACTGCATCATAATTTGCTCTTAATGCATGCACAAGCCTCCTGGACTCGGGTGAACTTATCCATTTTGAACGGTTTTTATAGTCTGCAATCTTGCCGTCAATTGTCTGCGCGGTCTTTATCATTACATAAGGTAATCCGGTTATTACAAGTTTAAAGAAAAAATTATTAAGTTCGCGGCACTCATTTTCAAGTACTCCAACTTTTACTTTAATGCCGTTTTTTTTCAGCAATCGAATGCCTTTACCTGCAACTAAATGGTAAGGATCTTTAATCCCGATCACAACCCTTGAAAATTTATGCTCAAGAATAAGGTTAGAGCATGGGGGAGTCTTGCCGAAATGCGCGCAGGGTTCAAGATTGACATACAGCTCAGCTCCTTTAAGGCTTATCCCTTTTTTCAGTGCGCTGTTTATCGCAGCGCGCTCCGCGTGGAACGTTCCGTACTTTTTGTGAAATCCTTCAGCAACTATCTTGCCGTTTTTTACAATAACACACCCAACCAGTGGATTTGGTGAAACATGCCCGGCTCCATTTTCGGCAAGTTCAATGCAACGTTCCATAAATATTTCATCGCGGGTGGGCATTAAAGATCTATCTCCACTAATTTCGAAAACATATCTTCATTATCTAAATACTTTTTTATTACCTCCAGGCTTTCAACCTGGTTTGGCCAATGTATCAGTTTTGATGCTTCCTCAAACGTTGCCCATTTATATTCAGTATGCTCATCCGAGATCGTGCACTTATCACTATCAACAATTGACAAGAATACAGGTGACATGCATATCTTATCAGATATAGCGAGATAGAATGTGTTTATCCTTGGAATGCTGTAAATTTTCTGTGGGGTGAGTCCTGTTTCTTCCTGAAGTTCCCTGGTAAGAGTATCTTTTGTGTGTTCGTGTGATTCTATTGTTCCGGTTATCATTTGCCAGATACCTGGATAGATTTTCGCTTTTTCTGATCTTCTTAGTAATAGAAATCTGTACTTGGGGGAGTCGCTGGTCTTAAGGCAGATGTGAAGCTCAATATAATTGGTTACTATTTGAGGCATTGTTCAAAAATAGCTAAAAAAGAGATGACCAAAAAGGAAGAATAATGGTAATTCCTAACAGTAATTCTGTAACATTTATTTACAGTATAATTACATAAAAATGATAATATTGCCTGTGCTGGAGCCTATTTTTGTATGTAATTAAATAATATAAAATGCCGCCCAACGTATTGCGGCAGTATAAGGAGTAATTTAAATGCCTGATATGAATGATTTCAATAATCCGCCTGAACTTAAGGCTGATGTAAAAAAACCGGTTAAGAGAAACAAAACTAAAATAGTTGTAGCTGCTTTGATAGTTGTGTTTGTTGTGACCGGTATTGCAGCGCTTGGTTTTGCAAAAGGTTTTTATGATAAGCATAAAGGCGGCGGCCCGTGGGGATTCATGATAGAGCGCATCGCTGATGATCTTGATCTGAACACTGAGCAGAAAGCCGCAGTTGATAAGATCAAGGAAGAAATAAAGGCGAAGATGGATGCAAACAGGGAAAGCAGAAAAAAAGATATGACTGAAATGGAACAGATGTTCCGCAGTGATAACTTTGATAAGCAAAAAGCGCTAGATTTCGCTAAACAGCATGATGCAAAAAGAGAAGAAATGAGAAGCTTTATGATAGATGAAGTCGCGAAATTTCACAGCATCTTAACCCCCGATCAGAGAAATAAGGCTGTTGATAAGATGAAAGAATTCCGCGAAAAAAATAAAGGATTCAAAGAAGGATGGAAAGATAAGAAACAGGACAGATAGAAATATCTGCAAGTGATTATTATGTTTGTTCAAGGATTGTTATTTTTGTAATTAATATATTATATGACAAGGGGCTTAGAACCCCTTGTCTTTTATAACCGAAAGAGAATGTCTAAATCAATACTTATAATAGATGACGATACCAAGCTGAACGATTTGCTGCAGGAATATCTTGGAAAAAATAACTTCAAGACGACTGCTGTAGAGAATCCGAATGACGGACTAGTGAAACTGAAGAATCAGCACTATGACTTAATCATACTTGATGTCATGCTCCCCGATATGGACGGCTTCGAAACCGTTAAGCAGATCAGGAAAGACTATGAAACTCCCGTTGTGATGCTTACCGCCAGGGGAGAGGTAACCGATAAGGTCGTGGGACTTGAGCTTGGAGCAGATGACTACCTGCCAAAACCGTTTGAACCAAGAGAATTGCTTGCCAGGATACAATCCGTGTTGAGAAGAAGCGAGCTCAAACTAAAAAAGAATGAGCTGATAAAGCTAAAAGGTTTAGTTGTTGACCCCAATAAACGGAGTGCACACTTTAATAATAAAGATATGGAGCTTACTTCAACAGAATATGAGCTGCTGCTTTTGTTTGTAATGCATAACGGCAAGGTGCTCTCACGCGATGAGATCATGCAGAATACTCGAGGCATTTCGTGGATGAGCTTTGACCGCTCGGTTGATGTAATGGTTTCAAGATTAAGGAATAAATTTAAGTCTCTTGGAAGCAAGAAAGAACAGGTTATCAAAACAGTACACAGCATTGGCTATATGTTCTTCCTCGAAGAGGCGGCTGAGAAAAATTGAATTTGAATTCTAGATTGAAAAGTAAACTCCCAAAACTCACTATTTTCCTGAAGCTTGTTCTTACGGTGCTTCTCTTTGGCATTATGCTGAATATCTGCGTTATAATAGTGTTTCGATTAAGCACTGATAATAAACCGCGAAAGTATTTGCGTGATTTTGCCCGTAAGATGGAAAAAAGTATTGTTTATGATATCGGAGTTCCGCCTGATACAGTTAAGGCAAAGCAGATATGCGATGACCTTGAGATTGGCATGAGATTTGATTCGCCGGCCAGGAAATGGACAACAGTAGAAAGTATCCCTACGCTTGATGCAATTTTACAGAATCCTGATGACAGGCGGAGGTTTGATGATGATGAATCAATAATCATAAATTATCAAGGCAAGCCTTATTCTGTTATACGTTACCCGCAGGGTGTATTTATCATACAGCCTTTTGATCCGCAAGGGTTCTTCAAGCCTGAAAGAGCCGTACTTATGCTCATCCTTTTCATTACGGCAATAATTATCTTGTTATATTTCCTGCTCAGAATAATTTTCAAACCGCTAAAGGAGCTCTCAGCAGCAGTAGTGCAAATTGGCGACGGCAATTACAACTTAAAAGTGCCGGTAACAACCAAGGATGAATTTGGTGATCTGGCAGAATCAATAAACGTAATGTCGTCTAAGATCAGCTCTTCACTCAAAGCAAAAGAACAATTGCTGATAGATGTATCACATGAACTTCGTTCACCGCTCACCCGGATGAAGCTTGGACTTGAAGTTGGCTCAAGCAGAGAGAAAATAGAGGAAGATGTGATTGAAATGGAAAGAATGGTGACAGGACTTCTTGAAAATTACAGGGCTGATACGAACTTTTCCACTTTAAAACTTGAGAAAACCGACATAGCAGATCTTCTTGATGACACAATTTCCGAATACGAGCAGTCTGAACGAATTAAGTTCACTAAACCTACGAAAGAGGTTGAGCTTAATATTGATTCAGAAAAGATGCAGATGGTTTTCCGAAACCTGATCGATAATGCGCTGAAGTATTCCTCCAAAGATATTGATGTTAGCATAAGAGAACATGGCAGTAATATTGAAGTGTCATTCAAAGATAAAGGGCCGGGTATTGCCGCCGAAGATCAGAAATACATATTCGAGCCGTTCTACAGGGCAGACCGCTCACGCTCACGCAAAACAGGCGGCTTCGGGCTCGGACTATCTATCTGTAAAAAAATTATCGATGCCCACAAAGGCGAAATAATTATCAACAGTTCGCCTGGTAACGGCACGGAGGTTATTGTGAGATTGAAGAAGTAATTTTTGTGTCATCCCCGCCCCGCATCGTGTGCGGGATAAACTTCAGCGGGGAACCAGACGTTAATCTACTCCAAAGTCCTGCATATTTGCCTGTAGAAAATTCTTCAGAAATAATACTAATTTGTTTGTAGAGACGACTCGGTGAGTCGTCTTTTTTATTTGAAGAAATAATGTGGTGTCAGATATTCACCTGACAAGCGTCTGTCTTTAGCATCAATCGTGGGAAAACTGCATCATGAAATGTTTTCGCTTTTATTCCCCTCTCGAGAGGGGTGGATTCACCATCCGCATTGGCGGGTGGAGAAGACGGGGTGTGTTATCATC